>JAFAFD010000185.1 GCA_023423675.1 Pseudomonadota bacterium
CACCTGGAGACAGCGATGAACCCCCTGCGCCCCTTCCGCGACAAGATGCCTGTCCTCGGCCAGCGCGTGTACGTCGACCCGGCCTGCACCCTCATCGGTGACGTGGAGCTGGCCGACGATGTCTCCATCTGGCCGGGCACGGTCATCCGTGGCGACGTCAACCATGTCCGCATCGGCGCGCGCACCAACGTGCAGGACGGCACCATCATCCACGTCAGCCACCACAGCCCGTACAACAAGGCCGGCTACCCGACCCTGATCGGCGAAGGCGTGACCGTCGGCCACGGCTGCATCATCCACGCCTGCACCATCGGCGATTACAGCCTGATCGGCATGGGTGCCTGCATCCTCGACGGCGCGCGCGTCGAGCGCCATGCCTTCGTCGGCGCCGGCGCCGTGGTCGGCCCGGGCAAGGTGGTCGGCGAGGGCGAGCTGTGGGTGGGCAACCCGGCGCGTCCGGCACGCACGCTCAGCGACAAGGAGATCGAGTCGCTGCACTATTCGGCCGACCACTACGTGCGGCTGAAGGACGAATACCTGGGCTGAGCCGCTTCGTCGGCCACTGGGCTCTGCTAAAGTCGGGGCCCGACCAGGAACCGTCGAGATCCCCATGCCTGTGGCAGCACGCCGGAGAGGACTCCAGCGCCCACATCCGCGGCCATCGCACTGATGACCGCGCCCATGCTCGATACCTACCGCGAGGTGGTAACGCCGGAAGGCGTGCCGCTGCAGTTGCCCACCGCCGGGCCGATGCCACGTGCGCTGGCCTGGCTGGTCGACCTGGGCATCCGCTTCGGCGCGCTGGTGCTGCTGTCCATTCCGCTGGCCCTGCTCGATGAGTTTGGCCGCGGCATCTACATGGCCGCGATGTTCCTGCTGATGTGGGCCTACCCGATCGTCTGCGAGGCGCTGTGGGGCCGCACCCTGGGCAAGCGTGCACTCGGCCTGCGCGTGCTGTCGCGCGATGGCGCACCGGTGGGCTGGATGGCCTCGATCACCCGCAACCTGCTGCGCACCGTGGACATGCTGCCGTTCGGTTATGCCCTGGGCCTGCTCAGCAGCCTGTTCGATCCGTACGGGCGCCGCCTCGGCGACCTGGTGGCCGGCACCGTGGTGGTGCACGAGCCGATGCATTACCTGTCGCCTCCGGCCACCATCGACAGCGTGCTGGTGCCGTCGCAGCCGCTGCGCCCGCAGGAACAGGCCGCCGTCCTGGCGTTTGCCGAACGCGCGCCGCGCCTGTCGCCGGGTCGCCAGCAGGAACTGGCAGGTATCGCCGAGCCGCTGACCGGTACATCCGGCCAGGTGGGCGTGCTGCGCCTGTACGCGATGGCCAACTGGCTGCTGGGCCGCCGATGAAGCAGGAACAGTTCGTCGCCCGCCACCAGCACGAATGGCAGCAGCTGGAGCACTGGCTGCAGCAGCGTGCGGGCGCTTCGCGTCGCAGGCGGCGCAGGCCCCAAGCCGCTGACCCGGGCGACGTCGCCTTCGCCCAGCGCTACCGCCGCCTGTGCCAGCAGCTGGCGCTGGCGCGCGAACGCGGCTACAGCCCGCAGCTGGTGCAGCGCCTGCAGCAGCTGATGCAACAGGGCCACAGCGTGCTGTACCGCACGCCGCCGGTGCGCTGGCGGCGGGCACTGGAATTCCTGGTGGCCGACTTCCCGATGCTGGTGCGCAGCCAGGCCCGCAGCATGTGGGTGGCACTGGCGATGTTCGCGGTGCCGGCGCTGGCCTGCTTCGCCGTGGTGCAGCTGTACCCTGACAGCGTGCATCTGCTGATGGACAACAGCCAGATCGCCGAGATGGAACGCATGTACGACCCGGCCGCGGACCGGCTGGGGCGTGACAGCGGCACCGACTGGATGATGTTCGGCTACTACATCATGAACAACATCAGCATCGCCCTGCGCACCTTCGCCAGCGGCCTGCTGGCCGGGCTGGGCACGCTGCTGGTGCTGCTGTTCAACGGCGTCATCATGGGCGCGGTGGCGGGCCACCTGCAGCAGATCGGCCATGGCGATCCGTTCTGGCGCTTCGTGGTCGGCCATGCCGCCTTCGAGCTGACCGGCATCGTCATCGCCGGCGGCGCCGGCCTGCAGCTGGGCATGAAACTGCTGGCGCCCGGCCGCCGCCGCCGCATCGACGCGCTGGTCGAAGGCGGCCGCATCGGCGCCCGCCTGTGCCTGGGCGTGGCCTTCATGCTGCTGCTGGCGGCGTTCGTGGAAGCGTTCTGGTCGTCGATCGCGCAGATCCCGGCCTGGGCCAAGTACAGCGTGGCCGGTGTGTTGTGGGCCGGCGTGCTGCTGTGGCTGTGGCGCGGCGGTCGCGGGGGTGAACGTGCGGATTGACCACCTCGACGTGGCCCTGCGTGCGCGCAGCGGCTGGGAAGCGATGGAACTGGGCACCGCCCTCGCCCGCCGCCATGCGCGCGCGGTGTGGGGCAGCTGGCTGCTGGCCAGTGCGCCGTTGTTCGTGCTGTTCAATGCGCTGGCCTGGTGGCTGGACGGCTTCGCCTGGGCATCGCTGGCGATGTGGTGGTGCAAGCCGCTGTTCGAGCGCGCGCCGCTGTACGTGCTCTCACGCGGCATCTTCGGCGAGACGGTCGGCGCGCGTGCGGCACTGGCCGCGCAACGGCACTGGGGCGGCACCGGCTTCTGGGGCTACCTTGGCTGGCGCCGTTTCAGCCTGCTGCGCAGCCTGTGCCTGCCGGTCAACCTGCTGGAGGGCAACGCACCCGCACAGCGCGGCCCACGCAGGCGCGCGGTGGCCGCCGGCGCCGCCGGGCCGGCAATCCTGCTGGCGCTGATCTGCCTCGGCTTCGAGCTGGTGCTGGTGCTGGGCGCGATTGCGGCGGTCTTCATGTTCATTCCGCTGGAACTGCTGCCCGACTCGTGGCGCGCGGCCTGGGCGATGATCAGCGTCGAGACCCCGCCGTGGGCGGACCTGCTGCTGAACCTGCTGAGCTGGCTGGCCGCCGCCCTGATCGGCCCGTTCTATGTCGGCGCGGGCTTCGGCCTGTACCTCAACCGGCGCACGCAGATGGAAGCGTGGGACGTGGAGATCGCCCTGCGCCGCCTGCGCGAGCGGCTGCTGCCGGCCGCATCGACGCTGGCCCTGCTGCTGTGCCTGGCGTTGCCGCTGGCCCCCGCCCACGCGCAGGACGCCGATGCGGACACTGCCCACCAGGTCGCCGACGAAGCCCGGGCGGCCGGACAGGCCGACGCGGATGACGACGAAGGCGAGGGCGACGGCGAAGAAGCCAACGCCGCCAATGATCCGGCCAATGCCGCTGCCGGTATCTTCGGTGAGCAGCCGGTGGACACGGCCGGTTTCCGCCAGGCGGTGAACCGTGCCTACGAGGATCCGCTGCAGCGGCCGGTCCGCCAGGTCACCGAGTGGAAGCCGATCGACGACACCACGGCGGAAAAGAAGGCCGAGAAGAAAGACACCAGGGACGACAAGGCCGGCCAGAAACATGGCGAACGCAACCGCGGCCTGAAGCTGCTGGCGCGGGTGGCCGAATGGGGCCTGTGGGCGCTGCTCGGCGTGGTGATGCTGGTGCTGCTGCTGACCGCGCGCCTGTGGTGGCCGTGGCTGCGCGGCGCCGGCCGGCGCACGCCGAAGGACGCACCGCGCGTGCAGGAAGAGGCCGTGGAACTGCCGGTGGTGCTGCCGCCGGACGTGGCCACCCAGGCCGGCCTGCTGTGGGACCAGGGACGCCCGCGCCAGGCCCTGGCCCTGCTTTACCGCGCCAGCGTGCGCACCCTGGTCGAGCGCACCGGCAACGCGTTGCCCCCCGGCGCCACCGAAGCGCAGTGCCTGCGTGCTTCCCGGCGCATGCCGCAGCCGGCGGACCGCGATCTGTTCGCCCGCATCGTGCGCATGTGGCAGTACGCCGCGTACGGCGGCCACCTGCCCACGCGCGATGAGTTCGATGGCCTGGCCGCGACCCTGCGCCAGCAGTTCGGGTGGAAGGCATGAGCCCGCGCGCGTTCTGGGCCCTGCTGCTCGGCCTGCTGGTGCTGTTGGGCGTGCCGTTGACCATCCTGTTCCTGCGCACGCACGAGAAGGTCACCGAGACCGTGGTGCTGCCACCGCGCGGCGAAGCCAGCTACAACCCGCTGTACGTGCTGGGGCAGGCGCTCCGCGCCGACGGCATCGAGGTGCAGTCGCGCGAACGCCTGCAGCTGGCGAAGATGCCCCTGGCCGACACCGATACCGTGGTCCTGCTGCAGGACACCCGCGAGATGCCGCCGGGCACCGCGCAGGCACTGCTGGACTGGGTTGCCCGTGGCGGCCACCTGCTGCTGCGCACGCAGCCGCCGGGCGAGGACAAGACCAGCACCACCCAGGGCCCGCTGCTGGACCGCATCGGCGTGGACAGCCTGTTCCATGGCAAGGACTGCCAGCCGTTCCATGTGGTGGATGATCCCAGCCACGTCGAGTTCTGCAACGGCCGCCGCTTCAGTCTCGGCTTCAAGGCCAGCGCCGATGCCGAGCGCCGCTGGGGCAACGAGGAGGGGCTGGCCTTCGCCCGCCTGCGCCACGGCAAGGGCCGCATCGATGTGCTGGCCGACATGGATTTCATGCGCGGCAATGGCGCCGCTCCGCTGCCGCGCAAGGGCGCGACGGCCAAAAACACACCGCAGCGCGGTGGCCTGCACGATCTCTCCCACCGCGACCTGACCCGCCACCTGCTGGACCCCAACTACGGGCGCGGCACGGTGTGGCTGGTGTACGGCAGCCGCCCGCCGACGCTGCTGGCGCGCATCGTGCTGCAGGGCTGGCCGGTGTGGATTCCGCTGCTGCTGGGCATCCTGGGCTGGCTGTGGACGCGCGCGCAGCGGCTGGGCGGGGTGCTGCCTTCGCCGGTGGTCGAGCGCCGCTCGCTGCTGGAACACGTGCGTGCCAGTGGCGAGCTGCTGCTGCGCTTCGGCCAGGGCGCGCAGCTGTACAACGCAGTGCAGGCGCTGTTCCTGCATCGCCTGCGCCTGCGCGCCCCGGTGGCGGCCGCGCTGGATGGCGCTGCCCGCGACCAGGCCATCGCCGAGGTGCTGCAGTGGCCCGCCAGCCGCGTGGCCACCGCCCTTACTGCTCCTTCGCCGCACGATTCCTCCGCCCTGCGCGAGCGCATCCGCTTGCTGCTCCAGATGAGATCCCTGCTATGACCGATGCCCCTGAGCTTCCGGCGGCCGCTGCCGCCCGCCTGATCGAACGCGTCGATGCCATCCGCGATGCCGTCGGTCGCGCCTTCATCGGCCAGGCCGACGTGCTCGACCAGATCATGGTGGCGCTGCTGGCCGGCGGCCACGTGCTCATCGAAGGCGTGCCCGGGCTGGGCAAGACCCTGCTGGTGCGTGCGCTGGCACAAGCGATGGAGCTGGACTACGGGCGCGTGCAGTTCACCCCCGACCTGATGCCCAGCGACGTCAGCGGCCATGCGGTGTACGACCCGAAGAGCGAGAGCTTCAAGATCCGTCGCGGCCCGGTGTTCACCAACCTGCTGCTGGCCGACGAGATCAACCGCGCCCCGGCCAAGACCCAGTCGGCCCTGCTGGAAGTGATGCAGGAAGGCCAGGTGACCATCGAAGGCAAGGCCTTCACCCTGGCGCCGCCGTTCATGGCCCTGGCCACGCAGAACCCGCTGGAACAGGAAGGCACCTACCCGCTGCCGGAAGCACAGCTGGACCGCTTCCTGCTGAAGGTGCTGATCGACTACCCGCAGCTGGAAGACGAGAAGCACATGGTCACGGCCATCACCCGTGGCCGCGCCGCCAGCGATTTCGACCTCAGCCAGGTGCCGCGCGTACTCGGCGCCGGCGAACTGCTGGCGCTGCAGCAGGCCACCGCCGCCATCACCGTCGATGACGAAGTGATCGACTACGCGGTGCGCATCGTGGCCGCCACCCGTTCCTGGCCGGGCATCGCCGTCGGCGCCGGCCCGCGCGGCAGCATCGCGCTGGTGCGTGCCGCGCGTGCGCAGGCAGTGCTGGCTGGTCGCGATTTCGTCACCCCCGACGACGTGCGTGACATCGCCCGGCCGGCACTGCGCCACCGCATCGCGCTGGCACCGGAACTGCAGATTGAAGGCCAGGGCCCGGACGACGTGCTCGGTGCCCTGCTGGCCAAGGTGGATGCGCCGCGCCGATGAGGCCTGCGCCGCTGCTGCTGGTCCTGCTGGCTGCCTGGGCCGTGCTGGGCGGCGTGGTGCTGGGCGGCCTGCTGCCGCACTGGAGCTGGGCCGTGGCCGGTGCGCTGGTGGCCGCGCTGGCACTGGCCGATCTGTGGCGGCAGTGGCGACGTGCATCGCCGCAGGTACAGCGCCAGGTGCCCGAGGCGCTGGCACTGGGCGTGCGCCGCGAGATCGGCCTGCGCTTGTTCGCCGAGCAGCCGATGCTGGTGCAGGTGTTCGATCGCGTGCCCGGCGGCTGGCCGCTGGAGTCGTTGCCGCAGCGCCTGCAGCTGCGCGCCGGCCACGCCAGCACCCTGCACTACCAGGTGCAGCCGCAGCAGCGTGGGCGTTTCCAGTTCGACGGCGTGGACGTGCGCATCCGCTCGCCATGGCGGCTGTGGTGTCAGCAGCGCACGCTGCCGCCGGTGCTGGACGTGCGGGTCTATCCCAACTTCGTGCCGCTCACCCGCTTCGCGTTGTTCAGTGCCGACCAGGCCTCGCGGCTGGTCGGTGCACACGTGAAGCGCCGTCGCGGTGAAGGCACCGACTTCCACCAGATGCGCGAGTACCGCGTCGGTGACAGCCTGCGCCAGCTGGACTGGAAGGCCACCGCCCGCGCGCGCAAGCTGATCTCGCGCGAGTACCAGGACGAGAAGAACCAGCAGCTGCTGCTGATGCTCGACAGCGGCCGGCGCATGCTGGCCAGCGAAGGCGGTCTCTCGCACTTCGACCATGCCTTGAACGCGTCGCTGGTGGTGGCCTACCTGGCGTTGCGCCAGGGCGACGCCGCCGGCCTGTTCGCGGTGGGTGGCGAACGCCGCTGGGTGGCGCCGCAGCGCGGCATGGGCACGGTGGAACACCTGCTGCGCGCCAGCTACGACCTGCAGCCACAGGCGGTGGCCACCGACTACCTGGCGGCCGCCACCGAAGTCTCGCTGCGGCAGCGCCGTCGCGCGCTGGTGATGCTGGTCAGCAACGTGCGCGACGAAGACATCGAAGACCTGCTGGCCGCCGTGCGCCTGCTGCAGCGCCGCCACCTGGTGTGCGTGGCCAGCCTGCGCGAACGCGAACTGGATACCGCGCTGGAAGGCGAAGTGCAGACGCTGGAAGACGCCGCCCAGGCCGGTGCCGCCGCGCTGTACCTGCAGCAGCGCGCGAAGGCGCACGAAGCGCTGCGCAGCGAGAAAGTGATGGTGCTGGACGTGACCGCCGACGCCCTGCCTGCCGCGCTGGTGGAACGGTATCTGGCCGTGAAGCGCGAAGGGCTGCTCTGACCGGTAGCGCCGGGCCATGCCCGGCGGATGGGGAACCACCGCTGCGCTCGCCGGGCATGGCC
>JAFAFD010000019.1 GCA_023423675.1 Pseudomonadota bacterium
TCTATGGTGGCCCCGTCGGCCCCTCGCGACGCTAGGTCGAAAATCCCGCCAGGGCCGGAAGGCAGCAACGGTATCGATCGACGCGGGCGCCGAGGTCAGCCGGCGGGGCCACCGCCTTTTTGGGCCGTGCCCCGCTCTGGTAGCTGCCAACCTTGGTTGGCGCCCTTCGTCTCGCGCTCTGGTAGCTGCCAACCTTGGTTGACGCCCTTCGCCGGGCATGGCCCGGCGCTACCGTGCTTCCGGCGTTCCCTGATGGAACACCACCCGCCATCCCTGCGCATGCCGGCGCCACAGCGAACTGCGCAGCACCCAGCGCTGCGGCTGGCCGTCGAGGTGGTAGCGGCTGCGGTAACGCACCTGGGCCAGGTCCTGCGTCAGCAGCGAGACTGCGTACTGCTCCGATTCGATCTGCACCTGCGCCCGTTCCAGCGGAATCTCGGCCAGCGCCGCCGTACGGCCGTAGCACTGACCGGAGCTGCCGATCTCGCTGAAATCCTCATCCAGCAGTTCCGACAGCCGCGCACGATCACCGCGCACCTGCGGGGTGTGCAGCGCGCGTTCCAGATCTTCCAGCTCGGCCGCCAGCGCCGCGTCGGCAGGCTGGCCGGAAATGTTCACGGCGGATCCTGCGCCAGCACGTGCGGCGCCGTCGGCGTCGCCAGCGGCACGCACTGCCCCGGCTGCGCGACGCGGTGCCCACGCGCGGCCAGTGCCTGGCCATCGGCCGCGCTGGCGTAGTGGTACAGCATCATCCGCGACTGCAGCTCGGCGCTGTACTCGCGCTCCAGGTCATCCACGCCGGTGTGCGACGGGTTGCCATGCAGGCCGCAGTCGTGGGCGATCAGCTCGTTGTCATTGGCGAAGCGTGCCAGCATCTCCGGGATCGGCCGCGTATCGCCGCTCCAGGTCAGCGCGCCCTGCAGGCGCAGCCCGTAGGCCGTCTCCGGCCAGTGGTGGCGCGCCGGGAACACTTCCAGCCGCACACCCTCGTGCCAGAACGCATCGCCCACCACGATCAGCTGGAACGCATCCCAGAAGTTCGCGCCGCCCTCGGCCAGCACGTTGGGGTAATCGGCCACGCGCTTGTGCAGCAGCGGCACCACGGTGGCCGGCACGTACAGGCGCACCTTGCCGCGCCGGTGCGTGTTGAAGAATGTGTCCACGAACAGCCGCTCGAAGCCGGCCACATGGTCCAGGTGCACATGGGTGACGAACACCGCCTGCGGCAGGTGCCCGTAGTGCGCCTTGAACGCGGTCAGCCCTTCGCCGCCGCAGTCGATGGTCAGCCACGGCCGGCCATCGCGCTCGATCACCGACATGGGCGAGCCCAGCTCGACCGCCGACGCATTGCCGACGCCGAGGAAACGCAATGACCAGTCCATCAGGTGCCCCGGTTCCAGGCCATGTCGTAGGCGCGACGCAGGCGCGCGTAGTCCTTCTGCACGTCTTCCACGCTGCGCTCGCCGCGCAGCTTGACCAGCGAGCGCAGCAGGCGCTTGAGGTTGCGCTCGCGCCAGGCGGTGGCCGGGATGCGGATCACCCCGCGGTCGAAGTCGATCAGCCAGCCATGGCCGTTGCCATCGAACAGGATGTTGTGGGCGTTTAGGTCGGCGTGGTCCAGGCCGGCACGATGGAAGCGCGCGATCAGTCGGCCCGCCTCTTCCCACGGCGCGCCACGGCCGGCCACCAGCGCGCGGTCGGCCAGCGAACGTACGCCCTCGATGCGCTCCATCAGGATGGCCGCGCGGTAGCGCATGCCTTCACGCATGTAGAACGCGGCGATCGGCCGGGGCACCGGCAGCTTCTGCGCGCGCAAGGCACGCATCAGCCGGAATTCGGCGAAACTGCGGGTGCGATCCGCGCCGCGCCAGATGTACTGGTCCCGGCTGAGCTTGGCTGCCAGGCCACCGCGCAGGTAGTGCCGCAGCACGCCGGGGCCGAAGGACGCATCGACAAACCAGGCACTGCCGCGCCCGCCTTCCGCCACCGGCCGGGCCCTACTGCCCCAGTGCTGGGGCGAGAACAGGCCGACCTCGGCTTGCCGCAGCCGCTCGCGGTCGAACAGAATGGCCCCGATGCCGCGACCCTCGCGGCATGGCGTCAGCGCTTCATTGGCGTCAAATACGACCATTCCATTGAGTCTAACAACACATGGCATCAGCGTCCTCATCCTTGTGCCTCCTGCGCCTGTCTGCCCTGGGGGATGTCACCCACGTTGTGCCCCTGGTGCGCACCCTGCAGGCCGCGCGCCCGGACACGCCGATCCACTGGATCATCGACAAGGTCGGCCACAAGCTGCTTGATGGCCTGCCTGGCGTGGTCTTCCATGCGTACGACAAGAAGACCGGCATGGCCGGCGTCAAGGAACTGCGCAAGCAGCTGCCGCCGGGGCGCTTCGATGCGCTGCTGCAGATGCAGGTGGCGTTCCGCGCGAACCTGCTGTCGGCCTTCATTCCGGCCGAGCGCCGCATCGGCTACGACCGCAGCCGCTCCAAGGACCTGCATGGGTTGTTCATCAACGAACGCATCCCCGATCGGCCGGGCATCCACGTGCTCGATGCCATCGGCAGCTTCTGCGAGCCGCTGGGCCTGCGCCAGACCGAAGTGAGCTGGGACCTCGCGGTGCCGCCGTCGGCCTACGAGTGGGCCGCTGCGCAGTGGCCCGATGATGGCCGCCCGGTGCTGATGATCTCGCCGTGCTCCAGCCACGTCATGCGCAACTGGTACGCCGACCGCTATGCGGCGGTGGCCAACCATGCCAGCGCGCGCGGCTGGCAGGTGGTGCTGTGCGGTGGCCGCAGCGAACTGGAGCGCAGCATGGCCGATGCCATCCTCACCCAGCTGGCGACGCCGGCGCTGGACCTGGTGGGCCGGGACACGCTGAAGCAGCTGCCGGCCCTGCTGGCCCGCGCCAACCTGGTGATGACTCCGGATTCGGGCCCGATGCACATCGCCAATGCGATGGGCACCAAGGTGCTGGGCCTGCATGCGGCCAGCAACCCGCACCGCAGCGGCCCGTACTCCGACCGGCGCTACTGCGTGGACCGCTACGACGATGCCGCGCGCAAGTACCTGGGCAAACAGGCGGCCGACCTCAAGTGGGGCACCAAGATCGAGTTCGACGATGTGATGGAACTGATCACCGTCGAGGACGGCATCGCCGCCTTCGAGCGCTACGTCGCCGATCACCTCGGCTGAGCGACCGGTGCGGGCCGATCGTAGCCCGCACCCTCCACGCGGGGCGTGGGATTATTTGTACGACTTCTCTTCCACGTACGCCGAGCCCAGCGCCAGGTTGATCGCCTTCTTGATGCGCGCGCGCTCGTCGTTGCGCAGGTAGACGCTGCGGGCCAGGTCGACGAAGGCCTGGTCGAAGGCCTGCGCCTTCTCCTTCAGGCGGACCTCGTCCTCGATGTCCCACAGCTGCTCGTTGACCGCCTTCAGTTCGGCACGCAGCTTGGCGATGTCCTTCACCGCCGCCGGATGGCCCATCCAGGTGGTCTCCAGCGCGGACAGCTCGCGGCGCACATTGGCCAGCTTGCCTTCGTCGCTGATGCGCTCGGACTTGATCTGCAGGATCGAGATCTTGTCCAGCAGCTCGCCGAAAGAAACAGGCACAAGGATTTCAGCGGTCATGGCAGCGCTCCAGCAGGTAATGGCACATGGTAACCCGCAGCGTGCGAACGGTACTCAGGTACATCGCCAGCTCCTATAGCGCATCTGGAGGAACAAGCCCCTCTGTTGAGGGGCTGCCCCGACAGGGGCGGGGAGAGGCAGGCAAAGGGAGGGCCCCAAACGTTGCGACGCAACGTTTGGGGCGAAGCGCGCGCAGCGCACTTCGCATCCCACGCCAGATTAAAAAAAACGGGCCGCCCTAAGGCAGCCCGTTTTTTTTTAATCTGGCGGAGAGGGGGGGATTCGAACCCCCGAGGCGCTATAAACGCCTGCCTGATTTCGAGTCAGGTACATTCAACCGCTCTGCCACCTCTCCAGGTGTTCCCCGGCGAACCGGGGACGCGCATCATACGAGGAAGCGCGGCAGACCACAAGCCATTGCGGCCCATCATGTGAAATATTTCTGACTGAACGCCTTGCCGGATGTCCGCTTGGCCGTGATGATGCCGTTCTCCCCGGCATTACCCCGCCCAGCAACCACCATGATCGAATTCGGACACCTCACCCACCCTGGCCTGCGCCGCGAGCTCAACGAGGACACCTACTACGGTGACAGCGAGCTGGCCCTGTGGCTGGTGGCCGACGGCATGGGCGGGCACGCCTGCGGCGAGGTGGCCAGTGCCCTGGCACGCGAGACCATCGTCCGCGAGATCCGCCGTGGCGCCCCACTGGCCCACGCCATCCGCACCGCCGACGAGGAGATCATCCGTGCCTCGCGGCGGCGCAACGACACCCTGCCGATGGGCACCACCGTGGTCGCCGCACGCGTGCAGGGCAACCGCTATGAAGTGGCCTGGGTCGGCGACAGCCGTGCCTACATGTGGCGCGACGGCCAGCTGGCCCAGCTCAGCCAGGACCACAGCGTGGTGCAGGAACTGGTCGCGCAGGGCAACCTGACCGCCGAACAGGCGCGTGCCCACCCGCACCGCAACGTGGTCACCCAGGCGCTGGGCGTGACCGACCCGAACCATCTGAACGTGGCCACCACCAGTGGCGAACTGCGCCCGGGCATGCAGCTGCTGCTGTGCAGTGACGGCCTGACCGAGGAAGTCGACGACCGCGACATCGCCCGCACCCTCGCCTACGACGACGCCAGCGCGCAGGAATGCGTGGACAGCCTGGTCGCCTCAGCCTTGGACGGCGGAGGCTCGGACAACATCACCGTGATCCTGGTGCGCTGCCACTGATCCTGACGCACGCACGCGGCATCTGGGGTAGAGCCCCCTGAGTCAGGGGGCGGACGCGAAGCGGCGGGGGTATGGGTGGTGATGAGACGGGGCCCACGATTTGCAGCGCAAATTGTGGGGCGTCAGCGCGAATGCGCTGGCGCGTCATCGGACAACATCACCGTAATTCTGGTGCGCTGCCACTAACCCGTAGATCCACGCCACGCGTGGATGGGGGACGGTAGTGCCGGCCGCTGGCCGGCATCGCCCCAACCGCGCTTACGCGCTCGCGGCCTCTTCCACCTTCGGGCCATCCCACAACGCATGGCCGGCCTTCTTGCGCAGGCGCTCCAGCCGCGCGGCGTGCGCCTCCAGCTCCGACGCCGTGGCCACCACGCGCGGGCGCGGCAGCAGCTTGCTGGTGTCGAAGGCCAGCAGCGCGGCGCCATCGGCCCCGCTGTCGTCTTCCAGGCCGAAGCCGATCTCTTCCTGCCCCGAGGTCAGCGCGATGTAGACATCGCCCAGGATCTGCGCATCGAGCAGGCCGCCGTGCAGCGCACGGTGCGAGTTGTCCACGCCCAGGCGCCGGCACAGGGCATCCAGCGAGTTGCGCTGGCCGGGGAAGCGCTCGCGCGCCATCGCCAGGGTATCGATCACCGTGCAGCGGTCGGTGATCTTGCCGTACTGCGGCCCCAGCAGGGACAGCTCGTAATCAAGGAAGCCCAGATCGAACGCCGCGTTGTGGATGATCAGCTCGGCGCCATCGATGAACGCCAGGAACTCCTCGGCGATCTGCGCGAACTCCGGCTTGTCGGCGAGGAAATCCAGGCTCAGGCCGGTGACTTCCTGCGCCCCCTGCTCGAAGTCGACATCGGGCTTGATGTACTGGTGGTAGTTGTTGCCGGTCGGGCGGCGCTTGAACAGCTCCACGCAGCCGATTTCAACAATGCGGTTGCCCTTCTTCCATTCCAGGCCGGTGGTTTCGGTATCGAGGATGATCTGACGCATGGGCTCAGTTTACCGGGCTGCCGTCGCGGATCTGGATCGCGGCAGTGCGCGCCAGGGTGTCGACTCGCTCGTTGTCGGGGTCACCGGAGTGGCCCTTCACCCAGCGCCAGTCGATCTGGTGCCGCAACGTGGCCTCATGCAGGCGCTCCCACAGCTCGCGGTTCTTCACCGGGTCGCCGCCAGCGGTCTTCCAGTTCTTGCGGATCCACCCGGCCATCCACTGGGTCAGGCCCTGCCGCACATACTGCGAATCGGTATAGAGCACGATCTCGCAGGCTTCGGTGAGGCTTTCCAGCGCGGAAATGGCCGCCATCAGCTCCATCCGGTTGTTGGTGGTGTGCGCTTCGCCGCCACTCAGTTCGCGCTCGTGGCCCTTGTAGCGCAGCAGTGCGGCCCAGCCACCCGGGCCGGGATTGCCGAGGCAGGAACCGTCGGTGTGGATTTCGATGGTTTTCAATACAACTCCAGATCAGGTGGCAACGGTGCCCAACCAGCGCACCGGCAGCGGGGTCGGCCCAGGCAGGGCCAGCGTACGTTTTTCGGCATGGAACAGGCAGGCCGCGCGCAGTGGCGCCCAGCCCGCCCCACGGCGGCTGCCGGCGCCTTGCCACAGCGGCCCCAGGTAGCGGGTGTCGTCGCATTCCAGCCCATGCCGGGCCAGCAGCTGGCGCAGCCGCTGCGGCGTGCGCACCACCAGCCCATGGTGTCGCCAGCGGGTGCGGAAGGGGCTGAACGGGTTGAGGCTGCTCAGCCACAACTGGCCGCCGGGCATCAGCACGCGCGAGCACTCATCCAGCAGGTAATCGGCATCGGCGGCAGTCACGTGCTGCAGCACGATGGCGTTGACGCTTTCATTGGCCAGCGGCAGCGGCAGCTTGCAGCGGGCGTCACCGGCATAGCCTGGGCACTCGCGGTACAGCCGCAGGCCGCGGCCACCCAGCTGCGCATCCTCCAGCCAGGAGGCCGTGGGTGCGATCCACAGCCAGGGTTGCGCCGGCAGCGCGGCAAGCCGTGGCAGCAGCAGCTGGCGCTCAAGCCGGCGCAGCGCTGCCGCCGGCTCGCTGTCGAACCAGGGCACCAGGCTCGCTTGACGGTGGCTCTGCAGCAGGGGCATGGTCCAATTCTATGCGACTGACTGCCCTGACCGCATTTGCGGACAACTACATCTGGATGCTGATCGCCGACGATGGCGCCGCCGTGGTCATCGACCCCGGCGATGCCGCGCCGGTGCTGGCGCTGGCCGACCAAGGCCTGCGCGTGGACACCATCCTGCTGACCCACCACCACGACGACCACATCGGCGGCGTGCCCGCGCTGCAGGCGCGTTTTCCCGGCGCGCGGGTGATCGCGCCGGTCGACGAGCGCATCCCGACCGCCACCGAACGGGTGGGCGAAGGTGAACGCGTTCAGGCACTGGGCCGGATGTTCCACGTACTATCCGTGCCCGGGCATACCCGCAGCCACATCGCGTTTCACACTGCTGAACATCTTTTCAGCGGAGATTCGTTGTTCAGCCTGGGCTGTGGGCGCCTGTTCGAAGGTACGCCGTCCCAGCTGCTGGCGTCGATGCGCAAGCTGGGTACCTTGCCTGTGCAACTGCTGCTTTGTTGCGCCCATGAGTACACCGTGTCAAATGCCGTCTTCGCGCGGCATGTCGACCCCGCCAACGCTGCCCTGCGGCAGCGCCAAGAGGAGGCTTTGGCCATGCGCCGCGATGACCGTTCCACCCTGCCGGTAACCCTGGCCAACGAGCTGGACTGCAATCCGTTCCTGCGTGTGCACACCGCGCCGATCCGCGCGGCGGTGTCAGCGCACCTGGGGCGCGATGTCGTGGACGACGTCGATGTCATGGCCGGTCTCCGGCACTGGAAAGACGGCTTCCGCGCATGATGCGCCGAAGTCTGCCGCTGGCCCTGGGCCTTGTCCTGGGGCTGGCCGGAAACGCGGGCGCGCAGTCGCTGGGCGCCGGCATCAGCCAGAACCTGACCGCCGCGTCGGCCGTGCCGATGGATCCGTCCCTGTTGCCGGCCGCCTCGGTCCGCAACGGCCAGGAGATCTTCGCCAGCTTCCGCGAGGGCCTGGCTGAACCGACCTGCGACGCCGAGGCCACCAGCCCGCGCTGGCAGAAGCAGTTCGCCCATGCCCCCTCGCGCCTGGCCAACCAGGATGACGATGCGCTGGTGCTGTTCGGCTACGTGGTCGAAGAACTGCGCAAGGCCAGCCTGCCCACCGAATTCGCGCTCATCCCGTTCGTGGAGAGCGGCTACCGCCCCAACGCCCGTAACGGCAGCGGCCCGACCGGCCTGTGGCAGTTCATCGCCACCACCGCGCGCAACCACCGCGTGCCGATGGCCAACGGCTACGACGGCCGCCTGTCGGCCGTGGATTCCACCCAAGCCGCGGTGCGCTACCTGAAGACCCTGCACGGCATGTTCGGCGGCGACTGGCGCCTGGCCACCATGGCCTACAACGCCGGCGAGTACCGCGTGCTGCAGTCGATGCGCAAGGCGGGGATGAACGCGCAGAACGCCAAGCCGGCCGCCCTGCCCGGCCTGTCGCCGGTCACCCATGCCTACGTCGAGAAGCTGCATGCCCTGGCCTGTGTGCTGGAGGATGCCGAAGACGAACCCGGCGTGATGGCCTCGCTGGACCGCACCGTGCCCGTCCTGAAGGACCACACTCTGCCGGCCGGCACCAGCGTGCAGCAGTGGGCCGCGCAGCGTGCGTTGGACCCGAGCCGCATTGCCCGCCTGAACCCGGCCCTGGCCGGCAGCAGCCGTCCGTCGGGCACCACCCGCGTCCTCGCCCCGGTGGCCGCCGCCTCTGCGCCGGTTGCCGATGCCGCCACGGTTGCGACCGCCGCGACCGCCGTGGCCCCCAGCGCAAGCCTGCAGCCGGCCCCGCAGGTCGCCAAGGTCGTGGCCAGCGCGGCCGACCGCCCGCGCAACCGCCGCCACACCGTGCGCAACGGTGAATCGGCCTGGACCATCGCCCGCCGCTACGGCATGCCGGTGAAGGCGCTGCTCTCGTTGAACGGCCTGAGCGGCAGCAGCGTGCTGAAGCCCGGCGCCGTGCTGCGCATCGAAGACTGACAGCCGCAGCCGGCGGCTGCCTCGCTGTTCGTAGAAGTCGAGCTTGCTCGACCGCTCTTCCTCTCTTCCGCCCTTTGTAGAGTCGAGCCATGCT
>JAFAFD010000204.1 GCA_023423675.1 Pseudomonadota bacterium
TGGGGTTTGTTGGGGCCGGGGGGGGCCGCCTGGCCGGGCCTGCGCTGGATGCGTGATGCCTGCGCCTAGACGAGCAGGCTGCGGCACCCCAGTGCTTCCAGCACGCCATGCAGGGCGGGTAGCCGCATCAGCCAGGGGGCGGCGATGGTCAGCACGCCGGAGGCGATCACCAGCAGGCCGGCACCGGTGCGCCACGGTCCGCGTTGCAGGCGTTGGCCGAAGCGCGCGCCGGCCCAGGTCAGCGGCACCATCATCGGCAAGGTGCCCAAGCCGAATGCCGCCATCGTCAACGCGCCATGTGCCGCGCTGGCCTGCAACCAGGCGGCAGCCAGCAGGGTGGTGCTGAGGCCGCACGGCATCCAGCCCCACAACATGCCCAGCGCGATCCGCTTGCCGGCAGTGTCGGCCGGCACCAGGCTGCGTTGCAGCGGTCGCAGCCATTGCCACAGGCGATGCCCCGGCCCACCGAAGAAGCGCGGCAGATGGTTGCCGCGATCCAGCAGGCGCAGGCCGGCGATGATCAGCACGCTGCCGACCAGGGCGCGCATCGCGATGCCCAGCCAGGGCATGCGTGCGATACCCAGCAGGCCGCCACCGATGCCACCGACGATCGCACCCGCCAGTACGTAGCCGATGACCCGGCCCAGGTTGGGTTGCACGGCGGCCCACCAGCCACGTGAGCCCACCGAGAAGCCGGTGGCGATGCCGCCGCACATGGCCGCGCAATGCGCGCCGCCCAGCAGGCCGGTGAGCAGGGCCGCGCCGAGGACCAGCAGGTCAACCGGCATCGGGAGGTGGTTGGCGTTGGGGTTTCGGGTCGTCGTCGAGGATGTCGAGCGCCGGGGTGTCGAGGTCGTCGAACTGGCCGCGCCGCACCGCCCACACGAACGCCCAGATCGCCAGCACGAGCAGCGCCAGGCTGAGCGGGATCAGCAGCAGCAGGGCATTCACGGCGACACCCGCGCCAGTCGCAGCGCGTTGAGGGTGACCAGCAGCGACGACAGCGCCATGCCCAGTGCCGCCTGCCAAGGTGTGACCATGCCCACCGCTGCTGCCGGCAAGGCCAGCACGTTGTAGGCCAGCGCCCAGCCCAGGTTCTGCCGGATCACCGCGCGGGTCCGCCGTGCCAGGGTGATGGCCTGCGGGATGCGCTGCAGTTGCGGCGATGCCAGCACCAGGTCAGCGGCGCGGGTGGCCAGCGCATTGCCATCGCCCAGCGCGAAGGACACGTCCGCACCGGCCAGTACCGGCCCGTCGTTGATGCCGTCACCGACCATCGCCACGCAGTGACCAGCCTGCTGCAGCTCGCGCACATGGCGCAGCTTGTCTTCCGGCAGCATGCGGCCGCGGGCGACGTCGATGCCCAGGGTGTGGGCGAAGCGCCGCACCGCGTCCTCGCCGTCGCCGCTGGCCACCTCCACCTGCAGGCCCAGCGCATGCAGCGCATCAAGGGTGCTGCGTGCGTCGCTGCGCGCGGCTTCACCCAGGGTGAAACGGGCATGTCCGCGGCTGCCATCACCCAGCCAGATCGCGCCGTCATCAACGCGGCCCGCGGCGAACTCGGCGCGGCCGATGCGCCAATGGCGAGCATCCACGCGGCCTTCGATGCCTGCGCCGGGGTGCTCGCTGACGTCACCGGCCAGCGGTGCGTCGGCGGCTGCCGCATGCGCGGTGAATGCTGCCGCCAGCGGGTGGGTGCTGTCGCGTTCCAGCGATGCAGCGATGCGCATGACCTCCGCCTCGCCGAGCTCACCGAATACCTCCACCTGCAACGTATTGGACGGTGTGCCCAGGGTGCCGGTCTTGTCGAACACCACGGTGTCCACGCGTGCCAGCCGGTGCATGGCATCGGCGCGCACCGGCAGCACGCCCAACCGCGCCAGGCTGCCGTTGGCGGCGGCCAGCGCAGCCGGCACCGACAGCGATAGCGCACACGGGCAGCACACCACCAGCAGTGCCAGCGCCACTTCGAAGGCGCGCGACGGATCATGCAGGCGCCAGGCGATGTAGACCAGCACGGTGATCGCGGCCAGCGCCAGCACGAACCAGCGGGCGATGCGGTCCGCCGCCTGCGCCAGTGGCGGGCGATGCGCCTGCGCCTGTTCGATCAACGTGGCCAGCTGCGACAACCGGGTCTGCGTGCCCACTGCAGTCAGCTGCAGGCGCGCCGCGCGCTGCCCGCATAGCGAGCCGGCGAACACCGCATCGCCCGGTTGCTTCGGCACCGGATGCGCCTCGCCGGTGAGCAGGGCTTCGGCGAAGCTGGCATCGGCGTCCAGCAGCTGCGCATCGGCGGGTACCGGTTCACCGGCGGCCACGCGCACGATGTCGCCCACCCGCAAGGTGCCAACCGGCACCGCCTCGCGGCCACCGTCGGCGGTCTCGCGGGTGGCGAAGGCGGGGCGCGCACGCGCCAGCGCATCCACCTGCGCGCTGGCGGTGTTGCGCACGCGTTGCTCCAGCAGGCGCGCGACCAGCAGCAGGAACACGAACATCACCGCGGCGTCGTACCAGACTTGGCTGCCGCCGCGTACGGTTTCCACCACGCTGCCTGCCCAGGCCAGCAGGGTGGAACCGGCGATCAGCGTGTCCATGCCCGGCGCGCGATGGCGCAGTTCGCGGGCGGCGCCGGCCAGGAACGGCCAGCCGGCGTAGAACACCACCGGCGTCGCCACCAGGAAGGCGATCCAACGCAGGAAATCGCGCATCGGCAGCGACATCGTGTTGTTGACGTCGAGGTATAGCGCCTCGGCGAACATCATCGCCTGCATGCTGCCCAGCGCAGCGATGCCGATCCGCAGCAGCCAGCGGTTGCGTTCGCGCCGGCGTTCGCGCTCGCGTTCCGCGCCAGCGGCGAGGTAGGGCTTGTAGCCGAGCGCCTGCAGGCGCTGCAGCGGGCGCGACAACACGGTGGTCGCGGGGTCCCAGGCGATGCGGATGCGGCCGGTGACTGCGTTCGCGCCGATCTCCAGCACGCCCGGTTCACGCGACAGCGCACGATCGATCAGCCAGGCGCAGGCGGCGCAGCGCATGCCGTCGGTGAGCAGGGTGATTTCACGGCCACCGGGGACGTCGCGGGCGTGCTCGGCCTGCACTTCGTCGCGGTCCCACAGCGCCAGTGCGGCGTCATCGGCATCGATGCGGCTGCCGGGGCGTTCGCGCAGGCGGTAATAGGCCTCGAGGTCGGCATCGTCGATCCACTGCGCCGCGGCGGCGCAGCCATCGCAGCAGAACTGGCGGGTGACGCCGTCCATCTGGATGCGGGCGGCGTTGGCCGGCAGGGTCTCGCCGCAGTGGTAGCAGGCATCGGCACTGGCATGGGTGGCCATCGTGCCGGCTGCCAGGGCGGTGTTCATCCCGATGTCACCGGCTGCAGGCGTGCGCTCAGCTGGCCCTTGTCGAGCCTGCCTTGCAGCCGCCAGCTGCCGTCTTGCGGGGTCAGTTGCAGGGTCCAGTCGTGGCCCAGGTCGAGCTCCGGGCTGGCAATCCGCCAGGTGCCGCGTTGCGGCTGCAGTTCGAAGCTGCGGTCAAGGTCGGCGCGTGCCGGATGCCGCATCGACAGTTGCAGCGGTTTGCTGGTGTCGAAGCCGGCGTGCAGCGGCAGCATTTCCAGCGACTCCCCATCCACCCGCAGCAGCGCGGCCAGCTGCAGGCGCGCGGCGGTCTGGTCGGGGCTGAGGTCGGCGGTCTGGATCTGCGCGGTGCGCTTGACCGTGGTGTCGATGCTGTCGGTGGCGCCCGGGCCGGCGGCGATGATCACCATCCACACCAGCGCGATCACCGCGATGCTCGGGATGCCGACCACCAGCCACACCATCGGCTGCCGCCAGGGCGAGGTCTTGCTGCTGTTGTCTTCCATTACATCGGTCCGAAGAAGCTGCTTTCGATGCTGCGCTCGGTGCTGCCGTCGACGCTGCTGACGACGATGGTGATCTCGTGGCGGCCGCGGGTGCCCGCCGGTGCCTGCAGGGTCAGCGGCAGCGAGGCCACCGAGCC
>JAFAFD010000208.1 GCA_023423675.1 Pseudomonadota bacterium
CGGCGGCGGCGGCTGACCGGGAGTGACGGCCACAACATAGTGGGGATATTAAAGATCGTCAACACAAGATGCGGTGATGAGTACATTCCGCGACGATCCGTCGCAGGATGCCGTGTTGCACCACCAGCGCCTTGTCCACCGCGCGCACATCCCCAGATGTAGTGAACATTCCCAACTCATGGATGCTTCCATGCGCGCCGCCCTCTATTCCGCCTTCGGCGATCCCGCCACCGTCCTTGCCATCGCCGATGTCGCCCTGCCCGAACCCGGCCCCGGTGAGGTTCGCATCCGCACCACGCTTGCCTCGATCCACAATCACGACCTGCTGACCGTACGCGGCCTGTATGGCTACAAGCCGACCCTGCCGGCGGTCGGTGGCAGCGAAGCCCTGGGCGTGGTCGATGCGCTGGGCGAAGGTGTTGAAGGCCTGCAGGTCGGCCAGCGCGTCGCCGCCGCATCGGTGCATGCCACCTGGGCCGAGGCGTTCATTGCGCCCGCACGGATGGTCATCCCGATGCCGGACGCCATCGCCGACGAAACCGCGGCACAGCTGATCGCGATGCCGCTGAGCGCGCTGATGCTGCTGGAATTCCTGAAGGTGGATGCCGGCCAGTGGATCGTGCAGAACACCGCCAACGGTGCGGTGGGCAAATCGCTGGCGATGCTGGCCCGCGCGCGAGGCGTCAACGTGGCCAACCTGGTGCGCAATGCCAAGGCCGTGGCACAGCTGCAGGCGCTGGGCATCGAGCATGTGTTCGACACCTCGCAGGACGGCTGGAAGGACCGCGTGCGTGCAGCCACCGGCGAAGCGCAGGCGGCGGCCGCCGTTGATTCCATCGGCGGCGAAGCCAGCGCCGACCTGGTCGACCTGCTCGGCCTGCACGGCACGCTGGTGTCGTTCGGCGTGATGAGTGGCGAGGCGATGCGCATCCCGGCCAGCGGCCTGATCTACAAGGAAGCCACGGTGAAGGGCTTCTGGGGCAGCAAGGTCAGCCAGGCAATGGCGGTGGAAGACAAGCGCCGCCTGGTCGGCGAACTGCTGCAGCGCGCGGCCAGCGGCGAACTGACCCTGCCGGTGGACGGCATCTTCGCGCTGGACGACATCAAGGCCGCCGCGACCGCCAGCGCGCAGTCGGGGCGTGGCGGCAAGGTGCTGCTGCGGGTGTGATCGCCAGAGGGTGGAGCCGCGCGTGGGCTCGGCTCTACACGGAGGTGCGGACCAATGGTCCGCACCCACCCATCACCGGCTCAGATGCAGGAACTGCAGGTGCCGTTCGTACTGGCTGATGATGTCGTTGATGATCTGCTTGCGGCTGTAGCCCACCAGGTCGTAATCCTGGCTGCCTTCGAACAGATGCACCTCGGCGCGGTAGTAGCGCTGGTTGCGCAGCTGCTGGGCGGCGAACGACGGGGTCAGGTAGCCACTGAGGATCACCCGGTACTGGAAGTCCTGCTGCTCGCCATGGTTGACCGACAGCTCCATGTCACCAGCCTCGAAGCGCGTAACCACCTCCCAGCCCTGCCCTTGCAGCTGCTCGGCCACCGCCTCCATGGCCGGCTTCACCGTGTCATCCATGAAGCGGTAGACCTGGTCGCGCACCGGGAAGTGCATGGCCTGGCTCAGGCGCTGGCGCCAGCCCTGGTGGTGGCGGTCGTCGCCGATCAGCGGTGACGGCCGGAACTGCTGCGCGCGCTCGCGGTGCGATTCATCGCTGAAGGCACGGGTCAGGCCCCACATCATCAGCAGCAGCACCGCCGAGAACGGCAGCGAGGCCAGCACCACAGCCGACTTCAATGCGTCGATGCTGCCGGCCAGCAGCAGGCCGGCGGTCAGCACCGCGATGACCGTGCCCCAGAACACGCGCAGCCAGCGCGGGCCATCGTCCTCCGGCGCACCACCGTGCGAGGACAGCGTGGACAGCACCACCGCCCCCGAATCGGCCGACGTCACGAAGAAGATGAAGCTGACCAGCACGGTCACCGCGATCACCGCCTTGCTCCACGGGTAGCCATCCAGCAGCGCGTACAGCACCGTGGGTGGGTCATCCACCGCCAGCTGTGCCAGCTGCTGCTGGCCATGGTGCAGCACCTGGTCCAGCGCGCTGTTGCCGAAGATCGACAGCCACGCCAGGGTGAAACCGAGCGGTATCAGCAGTACGCCGAACACGAATTCGCGGATGGTGCGGCCGCGCGAGATGCGTGCGATGAACAGGCCCACGAACGGCGCCCAGCCGATCCACCAGGCCCAGTAGAACACCGTCCAGCCGCCCAGCCATTCCGGGCGGCCGCCGTAGGCGTAGACATCGAAACTCTTGCCGACCACGCTGCCCAGGTAATCACCCAGGTTCTGCATGAGCGTGCTGAGCAGGTACTGGGTGGGGCCGGCGCACAGCATGAACAGCACCAGCGCGATGGCCAGCAGCATGTTGATGTTGGCCATCCAGCGCACGCCTTTTTCAACGCCGGACACCGCCACCGCCACCGCGGCGCCCATCATGCTGGCCACCAGGATGATCTGCACCAGGTTGGAGTGCGGCACGTTGAACAGATGGGTCAGGCCGGCGTTGAGGTGCAGCACGCCGAAGCCCATGTCGGCACCGATGCCGAACACGGTGGCGACGATGCCCAGCGCGTCCACCGTGTAGCCGATGGGCCCGTTGATGCGCTTGCCGATGAGCGGGTACAGCGCCGAGCGCAGCGCCAGCGGCAGGTTGTGGCGGTAGGCGAAGTAGGCCATCGCCATCGCCGCCAGCGCGAACACGCCCCAGCCATGCAGGCCCCAGTGCAGGAACAGCAGCTGCATCGCCTGGCGCGCGCCCGCCTCACCTGCCGCCGCATCGCCCTGCGGTGGCTGCAGATAATGGGTCAACGGTTCGGAGACGCAGAAGAAGAACAGGGTGATGCTGATGCCGGCGGCAAACAGCATGCCGGCCCACGACAGATAACTGAATTCCGGTTCGTCATGGTCGGCACCCAGCTTGATGCCGCCGTACTTGGACAGGGCCACGCCGACCACGAACACCAGGTACAGGGTCATCGCCAGCAGGTAGTACCAGCCCACGTTGAGCGCGGCCCAGTCCTGCGCCTTGACCAGCAGGCGACCGGCGCCCAGCGGGAACAGGCTGACGAACAGTGCGAAGGCAACGACGACGATCGCCGCGAAGGCGAAGACGGGCCGGAGGGTGCGCACCGGGGTGTGTTGAGGCTCCAGTGCTTCCATCGGCAGCCATCTCCGGTCGATCAGGGGTTAGCCGACCGAGTCTGCATGAATGGCAGTGGACGCAGGATGAAGTGCGGGGTCGCGATGACAGCCCGGGGACAGGCCACGCGTGTTACGCGCGCGCGGGGCCTGCACGTCTGTAGAGCCGAGCCCATGCTCGGCTGCATTATCCCGGCCGAGCACAGGCTCGGCTCTACAGATCAGCGATTGGCCAGCGCGTACTCCAGCGCCGAGCGCACCGCTGCCACCTGTGCGCCGTTGCACTGTTCCGGCGTCGCGCGCGGGCTGTCCGGGTAGACCTCGGTGGTGGTGGTGTACTTCGCACCGGTGATGCCCGCGCACAGCGCCAGCTTCACCAGCGGGTATTCGATGACGCCGTGGGCGACCACCGGCGAGCCGATGATTTCGTTCTTCTCATCGGCCGGGGCGATATGGGTCACCTGCTCGACCGCGGCGATCACTGCCTGCTGGAATGCCGGCTGCGGGTTCTCGCTGTCATCGACCAGATAAAAGCCATCGGGGATCAGGCCCGGCTCGAACGGCTTGCCATCGCGCGCGGCCAGCGCCGGGCGGAACTCGCTCTCGTCGCTGTCGGTGGTCTCGTGCAGGTCGATGTGCAGCACGAACTGGCCCTGGTACGGGGCGATCAGCTCGATGACCGCCGTCGACTCACGGGCCGGACCATCGGCGCGGAAGTTGCGGTTCGGGTCGATGGCATCGTAGTTCCAGCGGTTGATGCGCTCGAAACCCCA
>JAFAFD010000238.1 GCA_023423675.1 Pseudomonadota bacterium
CCCATCAAGGACATTGCAATGCCCAAGATCAAGACCAACCGGGCAGCGGCCAAGCGTTTCCGCAAGACCGCCTCGGGCAAGTACAAGTGCGGCCACGCCAACCGTAGCCACATCCTCACGAAGAAAGCGACCAAGCGTAAGCGTAATCTGCGTCAGACGGGCCATGTCCGTGCAGAAGACGCAGGCCGTCTGGACCGCATGCTCCCTTACCTCTGAGGAACTGAAAAATGGCACGAGTTAAGCGTGGCGTACAGGCGCGTCGCCGCCACAAGAAAATCCTTGATCTGGCGAAGGGCTACTACAATGCCCGTCGCAAGGTCTTCCGCGTCGCCAAGCAGGCGGTCATCAAGGCACAGCAGTACGCCTACATCGGCCGTAAGCAGAAGAAGCGCAACTTCCGTTCGCTGTGGATCACCCGTATCAATGCGGCTGCCCGCATCAACGGCCTGAGCTACAGCCGCTTCATGAACGGCCTGCTGAAGGCCGGCATCACCCTGGACCGCAAGGTCCTGGCTGATATCGCCGTGCACGACGCAGCTGGTTTTGCTGCACTGGCCGAAAAGGCCAAGGGCGCACTGGCGGCATAAGTCCTTCCCGATGCCGTTGCCGTTCAACGGGAACGGTGTCAGGTAGAGGCAATGCATGGGGAAGGGCGCAAGTCCTTCCCCATTCTTTTTTGGGTCCCGGCAACGCCGCAGGCGCGCGGTGCGGGGACCGGCGGTGGCGACAGGGGTCGGCCCTTCGCGCATCGCGATGGCAGACCGACTGGAGTTCCGGCCCCCCATGAGCGACATCCAATCCCTCACCACCCAGGCGCTGGCCGATGTGGCCGCCGCACAGAGCCCCGACACGCTGGAACAGCTGCGCGTGGCCCTGCTCGGCAAGAGCGGCAGCATCACCGCCCAGCTCAAGCAGCTCGGCACCCTGCCGGCCGACGAGCGCAAGGCCGCCGGTGAAGCCATCAACCAGGCCCGTGACGCGCTGTCCAGCGCGCTGGGCGAGCGCAAGGCCGTGCTGGAAAACGCCGCACTGGATGCGCGACTGGCCGCCGAAGCGATCGACATCACCCTGCCGGGCCGCAACGGCGACCGCGCCGGCCTGCACCCGATCACCCGCACCCTGGAACGCATCACCGGCATCTTCGGCCGACTGGGCTACGAGCTGTCCGAGGGTCCGGAAATCGAGGACGACTGGCACAACTTCGAGGCGCTGAACTTCCCGCCGCACCACCCGGCGCGCGCCATGCACGACACTTTCTACTTCGGCGACGGCCGCCTGCTGCGCACGCATACCTCCGGTGTGCAGGTGCGCTACATGGGCGAGCACCAGCCGCCGCTGCGCATGATCGC
The DNA here is from genome assembly GCA_023423675.1 of Pseudomonadota bacterium. Taxonomy (GTDB): domain Bacteria; phylum Pseudomonadota; class Gammaproteobacteria; order Xanthomonadales; family Xanthomonadaceae; genus Stenotrophomonas. The sequence goes on from JAFAFD010000238.1 coordinate 1,350, forward strand.
CGCCGGCAAGGTGTACCGCAGCGACAGCGACCAGACCCATTCGCCGATGTTCCACCAGGTCGAAGGCCTGCTCGTGGACGAGCACTCCACCTTCGCCGACCTGAAGGGCACGCTGGCCGAGTTCGTGCGCGCGTTCTTCGAGCGCGATTTCGAAATGCGCTTCCGCCCCAGCTACTTCCCGTTCGTTGAGCCGGGTGCGGAAGTGGACATCGCCTGGCAGCAGCCCGATGGCAGCACCCGCTGGCTGGAAGTGCTCGGCTGCGGCATGGTCCACCCGAACGTGCTGCGCAACGTCGGCATCGATCCGGAGCGCTACACCGGCTTCGCCTTCGGCCTGGGCGTGGAGCGCTTTGCGATGCTGCGCTACGGCGTCAACGACCTGCGCGCGTTCTTCGAGAACGACGTGCGGTTCCTGAAACAGTTCGCGTAAGCCGCAACCATGTAGAGCCGAGCCATGCTCGGCTGCTCCTAAATTCGCAGGCCCAGGCGCATGCGCCGGGCCCACCAGGGTGACACCATGAAATTCTCCGAAAACTGGCTGCGCAGCCACGTCCCGACCTCCGCTTCGCGCGATGAACTGAGCGCGGTGCTGACCGCCATCGGCCTGGAAGTGGAAGAAGTGACCGCGCTCGGCAACGGCCTGCAGCACGTGGTCGTGGCACGCATCGTCGAAGCCGTGCGCCATCCCGAAGCCGACCGCCTGCAGGTGTGCAAGGTCGACGCAGGACAGGGCGAACTGCTGCAGATCGTCTGCGGTGCGCCGAACGCACGCCCGGGCCTGGTTGCACCGCTGGCCATGGTCGGCGCGCAGATCGGCGACCTGGCGATCAAGCCGGCCAAGCTGCGCGGCGTCGAATCCAACGGCATGCTGTGCTCGGCCAAGGAACTGGGCCTGGACACCGATGCCTCGGGCCTGCTGGAACTGCCTGATGACGCGCCGGTCGGCCAGACCCTGGTCGAGTACCTGGGCCTGCCGGACGCCAGCATCGAGATCAAGCTGACTCCCAACCGCGCCGACTGCTTCAGCGTGCGTGGCATCGCCTACGACGTGGCCGCTGCCACCCGCAGCGAAGTGCTGGATTTCGCCGCCGACGCCATTGCCGCGGTCGGCAGCCGTGAGCTGTCCATCCAGCTCGACGCCGGCGCTGAAGCGCCGCGTTACCTGGGCCGCGTCATCGAAGGCGTCAACGCCGCCGCCAAGACCCCGCTGTGGATGGCCGAGCGCCTGCGCCGCAGCGGCGTGCGTCCGGTCTCGCTGCTGGTCGACATCACCCAGTACGTGATGCTGGAACTGGGCCAGCCGATGCACGCCTACGACCTGGGCACCCTGCAGGGCAGCATCGGCGTGCGCCGTTCGCGCGCCGGCGAAGCCATCAAGCTGCTGGACGGCCGTGATGCGGTGCTGGACGAGAGTTTCCTGGTGGTCACCGACGCCGACCGTGCGGTCGGCCTGGCTGGCCTGATGGGCGGCTTCGATACCCGCGTCACCGACGACACCACCGCCGTGTTCCTGGAGGCCGCGCACTTCGCGCCGGCCGCCATCATGGGCCGTGGCCGCAAGCTGGGCCTGCACACCGATGCCGGCCACCGCTTCGAGCGTGGCGTCGACCCGGCGCTGCCGCGCGCCGCCATCGAATACGCCACCCGCCTGGTGCTGGATCTGGCCGGCGGTACCCCGGCGCCGGTTACCGAGGCGGTCAATCAGGCCGATCTGCCGCAGGCAGCGACGATCACCCTGCGCCGTGCCCGCATCACCCGCGTGCTGGGCATCACCATTGAAGACGCCGAAGTCGAGCGCATCCTGCGCGCGCTGGGCATGGGCGTGACCGCCGCCGGCGAAGGCTGGCAGGTGACCGCGCCGAGCCGCCGCTTCGACATCGCCATCGAAGAAGACCTGATCGAGGAGCTGGCCCGCATCCACGGCTACGAGCAGATCCCGACCACCCTGCCGGGTGGCGCGGCGCGCGTGGCGATGCCGACCGAGACCCAGCTGGACGTGCTCAGCGTGCGTCGCCAGCTGGTCGCCCGCGACCTGCAGGAAACCCTGAACTTCGCCTTCGTCGACGATGCCCTGCTGACCCAGTGGCAGCTGCGCGACAACCTGGTGCCGCTGGCCAACCCGCTGTCGGCCGAGCTGGCAGTGATGCGTCCGGCGCTGCTGCCGGGCCTGGTCGCCACCCTGGGCCGCAACGCCGCCCGCCAGCTGGGTCGCGTGCGCCTGTTCGAGGTCGGCCGGGTGTTCGCCCAGCAGGCGGGCGAAGGCCAGCCGGCACCGCTGGAAACCCCGCGCGTGGCCGCCGCCGTCTGTGGCGATGCGCAGGCCGTGCAGTGGGGCCTGCCGACCCGCAAGGTGGACTTCCATGACCTGAAGGGCGACCTGGAATCGTTGGCCGCCGCCAGCGGTGCCGTGCTCGAATTCCGCCCCTCGACCCGCGCCTTCGGCCACCCGGCCCGCTCGGCCGAGGTGTACCGCGATGGCGTGGTGATCGGTTGGATCGGCCAGATCCATCCGCGCCTGGCCAAGGCCATGGACATCGATGCCGACGTCTATGCCTTCGAGCTGGACCTGGAGGCGCTGTCGGCGCGTGCACTGGCGCGTGCCGGCGAGCTGTCGCGCTTCCCGGCCGTGCGTCGCGACCTCGCGTTCCTGGTGCCTGAACAGGTGGCCTGGAGCGACCTGGCCGCGACCATCCGCCAGGCCGCCGGCCCGCTGCTGCGCGAGCTGAACCTGTTCGACCGCTACGTCGGCCAGGGGGTCGAGCCGGGATTCAAGAGTCTCGCTATGGGCTTGATTTTGCAGGACAAGTCGCGCACTCTGACGGACCGCGACGTGGAAGCGGTGGTGGCCGAGGCGGTCACTGCGATCGAGCGTGAACACCACGCACGGATCCGCGGCTGAGCGGGAAGCACTCAGGGGTAGCAGGCAATGGCATTGACCAAGGCGGAGATGGCGGAAAAGCTGTTCGACGAAGTCGGTCTGAACAAGCGGGAAGCCAAGGAATTCGTCGACGCGTTCTTCGATGTGCTGCGTGAAGCGTTGGAACAGGGACGTCAGGTGAAGCTGTCCGGCTTCGGTAATTTCGATCTGCGGCGCAAGAACCAGCGCCCGGGTCGCAACCCCAAGACCGGCGAGGAAATTCCGATTTCCGCCCGTACGGTGGTCACCTTCCGTCCGGGCCAGAAGCTCAAGGAGAGGGTGGAAGCTTATGCTGGATCCGGGCAGTAACCGCGAACTACCGCCGATCCCGGCCAAGCGCTACTTCACCATTGGTGAAGTAAGCGAGCTGTGCGACGTCAAGCCGCACGTGCTGCGCTACTGGGAAACCGAATTTCCCAGCCTTGAGCCGGCCAAGCGCCGTGGCAACCGCCGCTACTACCAGCGCCATGACGTGCTGATGGTGCGGCAGATCCGCAGCCTGCTGTACGAACAGGGTTACACCATCGGTGGCGCGCGCCTGCGCCTGGACGGTCCGGATGCGCGCGAGGAATCCGCGTTGAGCAACCAGATCATCAAGCAGGTGCGCATGGAGCTGGAAGAAGTGCTGCAATTGCTTCGCCGGTGATCCAAAACCCAGCGTAATCCGCTATACTTCACGGCCCGCCGCACTGGCGGGCACATCGCAGCATCAGTCGGGGCGTAGCGCAGCCTGGTAGCGCATCTGCCTGGGGGGCAGAGGGTCGTCGGTTCGAATCCGGCCGTCCCGACCATTGTGATGAAACAGAAAGCCTGCGCAGCGATGCGTGGGCTTTTTTGTTGTCCGTAGAGTCGAGCCATGCTCGACCGATCTTCGAGGCGCCCGCAAACACTTGCGGACTATACGGCTCTGCCGTATAGTGGCGACATGTCACTCCTGACCGTGATTGAGTCACCACTCTTCAGCAGTTACTGGCCCGACTATTGGACGGCGGAACAGCACAGCGAATTTATTGCCTACATTGCCGGGACTCCCGAGGCAGGCGATGTGATCCCAGGATCCGGGGGCTGCCGGAAGGTGAGGTGGTCAGGTGATGGGAAGGGAAAGCGCGGAGGGGTGCGGGTGATCTATACCCTGCGTCTCGCCAACGGCGCTGTGGTTGCCCTTACCATCTATGGCAAAGGCACCAAAGAAGATATTCCTGCGCACATTCTGCGCGAGTTGGCAGAGGAGTTGGGTCATGCCGATGAATAAGAAAGAACTGGAAGCCCGTGATGCTGGCCGTAATGTTGGCGCTGAGCTGCTGGAGGCTGTTCGCTCGGTGAAAGCCGGCCATCTTGGTGCCGTGAACATGGTGCCTGTGTCGATAGCTGCAGAGGCGCGCCAGCGCCTTGGCATGTCCCAGGCGCAATTTGCGGGAATGCTTGGCGTCTCCGTGCGTACGTTCCAGGACTGGGAGCAGGGACGTCGTGAGCCGTCCGGCGCCGCCAAAGCTCTTCTGAAGATCGCCGCCGTACGTCCAGACGCTGTGCATGAAGCGCTTGCGGTGTGAGGCCTTGAATCAGGGCTCGCATAAGAAACCCGCCGACTGGCGGGTTTTTGCTTGATACCGGGCGTTCAGGCCCGCGGCCCATGCAGCCGGGCAGTTCCCTTATCATCAGCGGACATCCGATCGCATCGGTTTTCTTCCAGTACCCACCGTCGCGCCAGCAGGCGGAGCCCCGGCTCCGGCCACCGGCGGCAACGGCGGGCGTGCTGGAAGATGCGCGGACCACGACGACCACAGGGGGTTGCGTTGATCAGCAGTATCGTCATTCACCGCTCGGCTGGCGCAGGCGCAGCCGGCGTCCAGGTTCTGGACACCACGTTCAAGGACAAGCGTGTCTTTGTGTCCTGGGGCCTGCGCGGCGAGGACCTCAGCCGTGAGGCCGAACCGGCCGAAACCGTTGCCGCGCGCCAGGCGCTGCAGCGCGAATCGCGGCAGGTCGAAGGGCCTCGCAGCACCGAAGTCTTCATTGCCAACCAGGCGGCCACGGCCATCAGCGTTTATCGCATGCTGAGCGAAGCACGCAGCGGCGACGCGGTGTTCTTCCTGTGTGATTCGCCCGCGGTGGTCGAGTGGCTGGTGACCGCGCTGGAGATCCAGGCGGGTTGAAGCGCCCTCTGTAGAGTCGAGCCATGCTCGACTGCTTCTGCCAACGGCAGTCGAGCACGGCTCGACTCTACAAAGGGCTTGCCAGCGCGGCATCCACGGCGGCGCGCGCGTGCAGGGTGGTGGTGTCGAACAACGGCACCGGGCTGTCCTGCGCGCGGACCAGCAGCATGATCTCGGTGCAGCCCAGGATGATCGCTTCGGCGCCGCGCGCGACCAGGCGCTGGCTCACCTCCACATACACCTGTCGCGAGGCCTCGCTGACCACGCCGGCAATCAGCTCGTGGTAGATGATGTCGTGCACGTCGCGGCGGTCGTCGGCATCCGGCACCAGTACCTCCAGCCCGAAGCGTTCGCTCAGCCGGCCGCGGTAGAAGTCCTCTTCCATGGTGAACGCCGTGCCGAGCAGGCCGACCGTGCGCACGCCCGTGCGCAGGATGGCCTCGGCAGTGGGATCTGCAATGTGCAGCAGCGGCAGTGGGCAGGCGGCTTCCAGCTGTGGCGCCAGCTTGTGCATGGTGTTGGTGCAGACCACCAGCAGCTCGGCGCCACCCGCCTGCAGCCGGCGGGCGGCATCGATCATCTCCGCGCCCAGCGCGTCCCAGTCGCCGTCGTGCTGCAGCTGCTTGATGCGGGCGAAATCCACCGACCACAGCAGCAGCTGCGCCGAGTGCGCACCGCCCAGCCGCTGGCGGACATCCTCGTTGATGAGGCGGTAGTACTGCGCTGAGCTTTCCCAGCTCATGCCGCCGATCAGTCCCAGGGTCTTCATGCGTGTCTCCGTGCTGGAAACCGCATTGCAGCACAGACCGGCCCCCGCATGCTGGCCGCCTTCTGTAACCGTCGATCGCGCCCCAGGCTGTACGTACCGCCGCGCGACGCCAGTCCGTAAGCTGGTGGGCTTCCCGCGTCGAGAACAGCAATGGCCCTGCAAACCTGGTGGTGGTTCCTCGCCACGGTCTTCGTGCTGTGTGGCACGCCGGGCCCGAACATGCTGCATATCCTCGGTCGCAGCGTCGGCCTCGGTTTCCGCCGCAGCGTGCCGGCCATGGCGGGCTGCCTGCTGGCCATGCTGCTGGTGCTCGCCGCCTCCGCCGCCGGACTGAGCGCGCTGCTGCGTTCCTCGCCGATGCTGTTCGAGGTGCTGCGCTATCTCGGCGTGGCCTACCTGGCCTGGCTGGGCATCAAGGCGTGGCGCGACAGTTGTCGGCCGACCCCGGCGGCCAACGCAGGCGAGCCGCCGCTGGAGCCGGTCCACGGTGCAGGGGCGGTCTTCCGTGGTGGTTTGCTGGTGGGCCTGAGCAACCCGAAGCTGCTGCTGTTCGCCGCCGCGTTCCTGCCACAGTTCGTAGATCCCGCGCGTGCGCAGGGCCTGCAGTACACCATGCTGGTGGCCACCTTCGCCAGCTGCGAGCTGTTCTGGTACGTGATGTATGCCGCCGGCGGCCACAGCCTGCGCCGCTGGCTGGCCAGGCCCTTCGCGCAGCGCTGGTTCGAGCGCCTGGTGGGCAGCGTGTTCCTGGCCTTCGCGATCGCGCTGCTGCGTTTCCGTCCGCGCTGAATGTTCACGCCGCGCGCGCGATGCGCTCACGAAGCCAGCATCGGCGAAGGCTTAACCTGTTCATACCGTTCGTACACCCTGTCGGGGAAAAGGATCGACATGATCAAGTGGGCCATCATCTTTGCCATCATCGGCCTCATCGCTGGCGCCCTTGGGTTTGGCGGCATTGCCGGCGCATCGGTCGGCATCGCCAAGTTCCTGTTCTGGGCCGGCATCATCATCGCCGTTGTGCTGTTCCTGCTCGGCATGACCGTGGCCAAGAAGGTCACCTAGTGCGGCAAAGCGAGAAAGGGGCGTTGAGCCCCTCACTCGAGAAATATCGATACACCGAGCCCGGCCTGAAGGTCCGGGCTTTTTTCATCCAGTCCTGCATCGAACGACGCATCGAGTTGTATCCGTGGGGTAAGTGCCCAGGTGACCCCCGCGCCCGCCACAGCCTCGTGGGGTTCATCACTCGATGCCGTGAAGCCTGCCTCGATGAATATCCCGAGGCGCTCGGTTGCCTCAAAAGACGCGCTGGGAGACCAGGTGGAGCGGTGGCTTCCCGCCCCACGCTGGTGGCTGGCGTAGAAGGCGCCCGTCCAGCGACCGCTTAACTGGTGTTCGACACTGGCGGCCAGCGCGTACTGGCGGCCGTCGCTGAATGAGGACCTGCCGGTGTCGACGACCGCCGAAGCACGCAGGGCCCAGGAGGTGGTTTCGGTGCTTCCCGGTCCGGCCCACTTCAGCGACACCGTTGTATCGCCACTACCTTCGTCGGTCGTTGCCGCAACCCCTGCAGCCGTGATTCGACGCCGGTTCCAGGGCGACGCCTGGACCTGCAGTTCCATCGCCTCGGTCAGGCCGGTGCGGAGCAGGGCAGAGCTGGTCACCTCACGGGAGGTGCCCGACGCATCGTGGGTGCGCTCGTAGGTGGGAAATCCGAATTCCAGCGCGACTCCGCGGGGCTTGACCGTATCGGTTGAAAAGCCCATGCCGGGGCGGTCGAAGCCGGGCACGGATGAGTCGTCAGCCCACGCGGAACCGACGGTCGCCACCAGCAGAACCGCGACAGAAACCAGGCGCATGAGGGCATCACAAGAGGAAGGCGCGCCAGCATGCGCCGGTCCGGCGTGCGAGCGGTGTGAGGGGCACTCAGTCGTCGATGCGGGCGAAACGCGGCTGCGGGCCGTGCTCGCCCGGTACCTGCTCGACGAACATGGCATACGGGCGCACCCACAGGCCGCCTTCGCCGTACAGGGCGCGGTACAGCACCTGCGGCTGCAGGGTTTCGCTGCTGCGCACGATATCGATCACTTCGTAGAGTCCGCCCTTGAAATGGCGGTAACGGCCCGGCTCGAGGCGGGGTAGGGGGCTGAGGTCGGACATGCGGGAAGTTTACTTCCGCGCGGGCGCGGGCGGCAGCGCGCACCACGCGTCGATGGCCACGGCGGTGTTGGCCAGGCCTTGCGCCTGGGCCAGCTCCCACGGCCGCTCACAGCGTCCGCTGCGCTGGCACCACTGGTAGCCGGCCGAACCGATGCAGCCGTGTGCGTCGCGATCACCGCCGACAACGGGCGCGGCGGTGGTCGGGTCGCGGGCAGGCGCGGGTTCGGGCTGGGCGCAGCCGCCCACGGCCAGCATCAGCAGCACCGGCAGGAAAGCGGTCTTCATCGGCGTGGCCTCGGGGTCGGGGCCCTCAGTGTCGGCCGTGTGCCCCGGGGCGACAAGCGCTCAGCTGATGCTGGCGCGCACCAGTTCCTCGAACAGGACCAGATAGCTGGCCACGAAGTAGAACTTCAGCAAGGTCGAACGCTGCATCGGAAGCGAGGTGCGCATGTGGAAGGGGCCCCTGTTAGTGACGGTAGTGTGAAGTGCGGCTGACTTCGTGACAAGAGTCACGAAAAACTTTCACTAAACGGACTCAGGGATGTGATGGGGGTGGTGTTCTGACGTTCTGGTCAGGAATTTTCGTACTAATCCGATAGGCACTCCCTGACGGGCTCCCTAGGGTGGGCGGCAACCGCAGGCGCCCCGGCGCCGCTGCCCGTTCCCTGCAAGGAGTCCACCATGGTCATTACCGTCAAATGCAGTGCCGCGCACTGGTCCGTCCTGGACCCGGCGACCGCGGTCGCCGAACCCTTCGCCAGCGGCGCCGCTGCCTTCGATGCTGCCCTGCTGCGCGCCAGCGACCACCACCGCCGCACCGGCCAGGACAGCACGGTGCGCGTGGAGGCGCTGGGCAACACCGTCGACGCGGTGCATTTCAGCCACTGAAACGCTGGCGTACCAAGGTCAGGCGGCTTCTGCCTCTGCCAGGGCCCGGTCGATGAAGCGGCGCAGCCAGGCGGCGCTGATGTTCTTGCTGTAGACGTGGCCGATCTGCCTGGGGAGCGCCTTGTCGCGCAGCAATTGCTGCGGTTGCCGGGCGAGCACCAGAATCTGCAGATCGCGGCGCAGACAGCAGATCCTGCGCAGAAGCGGAATGCCGTCGGTCTGGCCGATGGTCGGCATGCAGGGATCGATCACCAGCACACGGCATCGTGGGTCGGCGATCTGCTGCAGGACTTCCGAGGGGGAACGGGCTTCGCG
>JAFAFD010000304.1 GCA_023423675.1 Pseudomonadota bacterium
GGGTTGGGCAGGACGCCCAACCCCGGTCTTGCCGAGTGCGCAGGACAGCGCACTCGAGCAAGGCGCCTACGAGCTACATGGACGTATTTACCGCGTGTCCTGCCTGCGGTAGCCCTCCGCCTCACCCATGAACCGGAAGGCGCCGCGAAACGATCAACCGTTACTCCTCCAGATACCCCGCCCCGCCCAGCTGCCGGGCCTGCCGCTGTATCCACGTCGCCCGCCGCTGCACGTACGGCCCCGGCTTGGCCGCGTTGTACCGCCGCGGCGCCGGCAGCACCGCCGCCAACCGGGCGCTTTCACCCGGTGCCAGCCGCGCCGCGTCCTTGCCCCAGAATTTCTGCGCCGCCGCCTGCGCGCCGTACACGCCATCACCGAACTCGGCGATGTTGGCGTACATCTCCAGGATGCGTTCCTTCGGCCAGAACGCCTCGATCAGCACCGTGTACCAGACCTCCAGGCCCTTGCGGATCCAGCTGCGGCCCTGCCAGAGGAACAAGTTTTTGGCCACCTGCTGGCTGATCGTGCTGGCCCCGCGCAGGCGCCCGCCCTTGGCGTTGTGGTCACGCGCCTTTTCGATGGCCTGCAGGTCGAACCCGTTGTGCTCCGGGAAGCGCTGGTCTTCGGCGGCCACCAGCGAGATCGGCAGGCTCGGTGCCATCTGGTCCAGGTCGCGCCACTGGTAATGCAGACGGTAGGACCAGTCGCCCTCGCCCAGTGCCTCGCCATAGCGCCACAGCATCACCGTGGACAGCGGCGGGTCGATGAAGCGCAGCACCAGCACCTGCAGGCAGCTGAAGCCCACGAACAGTACCGGCAGCCACAGCAGCCGCTTCCAGCGCCAGCGTCGGCGGGCCGGAGTGGTCGCCACGGCCTGCCCGGCCTCCACCTTGTCCTGCTCTCCCCCTGCCCCCATTACTGGTGCATCCTTCTCATGCCTGGTTGTCGGCGCATTATCCGGCAACCGCCCCTGTTTACGCGCGATGTGAGCCGATGACCGCCCAAACCGATTCCCTGATCCGCTTCCTGCTGCCCGACGCCGGCGTCCGTGGCGTGCACGTGCAACTGCAGGCCACCTGGCAGGAAATCCTGTCCCATGCCGTGTACCCGGACAACGCCGCCGAACTGCTCGGCGAGGCCTGCGTGGCCTCGGCCCTGTTCACCGGCCACACCAAGGTGGACGGCCGCCTGTCCATCCAGCTGCGCAGCAACACCGGCCTGCGCACCCTGTTCGCCGAGTGCACCGCCGCCGGCACCCTGCGCGGCATCGCCCAGCTGGCCGACGGCGCCGACGCGCCGCGCGACCTGTCCAGCCTGGGCAGCGACGCGCTACTGGCGATCACCATCGAGAATCCCGGCCTGGACCCGCGCGAACCGCAGCGCTACCAGAGCCTGGTCGGTCTGACCGCGCCGGCGCTGGATGAGGCCTTCGAGGACTACTTCCGCCAGTCCGAACAGCTGCCGACCCGCCTGCTGCTGGCCGCTGACCGCAACGGCGCCGTGGGCCTGCTGCTGCAGAAGCTGCCCGGCGACGAGGGCGACGACGACGGCTGGGCCCGCGCCAGCGCCCTGTTCGACACGCTGGGCAAGGCCGAACTGCTGGCCACCCCGGCCGAGCAGATGCTGCACCGCCTGTTCCATGAGGAAAAGCCGGAACTGATGGGCAGCAAGCCGCTGGCCTTCGGCTGCTCCTGCTCGCACGAGCGGGTGGCCTCGATGCTGGTCTCCCTGGGCGAGGAAGAAGCCCGCGCGGCCGCCGAAGACACCGGCGCGGTGGAAGTCCGCTGCGAATTCTGCGGACGGGAGTATCACTTTCCGTTGACGGAGTTCGGCATACTGTTCCACGGTGCCGAGGGGACTGTACCGGCACCTGAACGACTTCAATGAATGAGCAGGTCTTGTGTTCTGGGGAGGATCAAGGCTTGTTAAGATTTCATAAACACCCTAGGATCGAGTTCCCGCCCCAGCGGGAACTTCCGTTGTCCGTCACTGTCTGAACTGGTCCGATGCGTACTTTCCTGCGTCTACCGCTGGCCCTGCTGATCGCCCTTGGCGCGATCACGGGCGCGCATGCGCAGAGCAAGGACACCCGCACCGTGCTGCCGGTCTGGAACAAGGGCAGCGGCAAGGTCGAGGCCCTCCTGTACCTGGAACCGACCGGCGAACAGGCCGCGGGGGCCCGCTGGCACTTCGGCCGCAACTCGCTGGACGCGGCCTTCGGCCTGTCCTCCGGCGATTCGCTGGGCCTGCTGTGCAGCAACAGCAGCGGCAGCAGCATCAGCGGGTTGGCCAGCCACTGCATGCTGGCCAGCCTCGGCGATGACGATGACGCCATCGGTGCCAACAACCGCCGCCTGACCGGTACCGCCGCACTCAACCGCGGCAACAACCGCCTGGGCATCACCGCCGGTACCAGCCGCGAGACCCTGCCGGCCTGGCTCGCCTCGCCGAACAAGACCCCGGCCCTGCGCGGCGAACAGAACGACCTGACCGTGTTCGCCCAGCGCAACATCGGCCGCGAAGGCTTCGTGTCCATCGCCGGTACCTACGCCAAGGCGCGCCTGGTGCCGATCTCCGATGCATCGCCGGCCCTGGTCGACCGCTGGGACAGCAAGAGCCTGAGCCTGGGTGCCGGCTACGGCAATTTCACCGGCAGCATCATCGGCCGCGTGGTCGACGTTCCCGGCAAGCCGGGCAAGTGGGAAGGCCTGGGCATCGGCCTCACCTGGCGTACCCCGTGGTCGGGCCAGCTGACCGTCGGCGCCGAAAACGTGATCAGCCGCGGCAAGAATCCGTTCTCCCCGCGCAACGAGAGCAACGACGACGGCACCGTGCCGTACGTCCGCTACGAGCAGGATCTGTAAGACCGGCTGCACAGCGCACAGGCGCCTGCTGCACCCCACCGCCAGCTGACCCGAAAGCGCCCCATGGGCGCTTTTTTCATACGTCAAGCGTCGCCGCGCCGGTTACGTTGAAACCGATTGCATATCAAGCGAAGCCACCAGATAAGGCAAACAAAGTCTGGAAAGCCGTGTGATTACTTTCCTGCACGTTTCGACACACTTTGAAAAACATGCGCGCAAGCAATTGTTCCACATGGCTTTTATGGCTAAAACACGGCAAGCACATGCATTGTTAACACAGCTTTAATTCTTTGCTTACGGCAGTTACTATCGGGTCAGCCTTCGTTTTTGGAGCGGCATTTTCCGCACCGCACGCAGGCACACACCCAGCCAAGATCCCTTGGAGAGAGAGAGCCAATGAACCTGAAGTCCAACAAGCTGCGCGACGGCATCATCGTCGCGCTGGTGGCCGGCGCCGCCATGGCAACCAGCGCCCAGGCGCAGGACGCCACCAACCTCGACCGCATCGAAGTCACCGGTTCGCGTATCCGCTCGGTGGATACCGAAACCCAGCAGCCGGTACTGGTCATCACCCGCGCCACCATCGAACACTCCGGTGTCACCTCGGTCGGCCAGCTGCTGCAGAACATCAGCGCCAACAACGGCTTCTCGATGAATGCCCAGGTCAACAACGGCGGCGACGGTTCCTCCGGCGTCAACCTGCGTGGCCTCGGTGCGTCGCGCACCCTGGTGCTGGTCAACGGCCGCCGCTGGGTCACCGCCCTGGACTCCACCGTCGACCTGAACACCATTCCGGTGGCCGCGGTCGAGCGCGTGGAAGTGCTGAAGGATGGCGCCTCCTCGATCTATGGCTCCGACGCCATCGGCGGCGTGGTCAACCTGATCACCCGCAAGGACTACGACGGCGCCGAAGCACGCGTCTATGTCGGCCAGATGGGCGAAGGTGACGGCCAGCGCACCTCGTATGACTTCACCATCGGCGCCAACACCGATCGCTCGAACATCCTGTTCAGCGCGTCCTACAGCAAGGACAAGCCGGTCATGGCGCGCGACCGCGCCATCTCGCGCAACCCGACCTTCGGCCTGACCCAGCGCAGCTCGGTCTCGTCCTCGGGCGTGATCTGGCAGACGCTCGATGCCGCCGGCAACCCGATCTGGCGTGACCAGTTCGCCAGCGACGACGATTTCTTCGCCGCGCTGGACGACGTCAGCCAGAGCGTCATCAACAATGGTGGCGACTCGCGCAACCTCGCCGACTACCACCCATATACCACCGCTGGCGACGGTTACAACTACGCTTCGGACAACTACCTGCTGACCCCGTCGGAGCGCCGCTCGGTGTTCGTGCAGGGTGCCTTCGACATCACCGACTCGGTCACCGCCCGCGCCGAAACGCTGTACAACCAGCGTGAATCGGAGCAGCTGCTGGCCGGCTTCCCGGTGACCGAAGGTTTCTACCTGGCCGGCACCCGTGGCCTGGACAAGGACAGCTACTTCAACCCGTACAAGGGCACCGCCGATGCGCGTGACCTGGATTACGGCCGTCGCTTCGTCGAGCAGCCGCGCGTCTACAACCAGGACGTGAAGACCTTCCACTTCTACGGCGGCTTCGAAGGTGTGTTCAACTTCGGCGACCGTTCGTTCAACTGGGATGCCGGTTACCGCTACAGCCGTACCGACCAGAACGATCGCATGCGCGGCGATCTGAACACGCTCAACCTGAACCAGGCCACCGGTCCGTCCTTCATGGACACCGACGGCGTGATCAAGTGCGGCGCGCCGGGTGCGGTCATCGCAGGCTGCGTGCCGCTCAACCCGCTGAGCAGCCCCGGTTCGATCAACCAGGAGCAGCTGGACTATGTGATGTTCACCGCACATGACCAGTACCAGAACCTGAGCAAGAGCTTCACCGCCAACCTGGCCGGTGACCTGTTCCAGCTGCCGGGCGGCATGGCCGGCTTCGCGCTGGGCTTTGAAAACCGCAAGGAAAGCGGCTACGACGACCCGGATGCGCTGGTCGCTGCGGGCTACACCTCGGGTAACGCCCGCAAGGCCACCTCGGGTTCGTACTCGCTCGACGATGCCTTCCTGGAAGTCGCACTGCCGCTGCTGTCCGACCTGCCGGGTGCACAGCTGCTGGAACTGAGCGCCGCAACGCGCTTCTCGGATTACAGCAACTTCGGCCAGACCACCAACAGCAAGTTCGGCTTCAAGTGGAAGCCGATCAACGACCTGATGGTGCGTGGTAACTGGTCCGAAGGCTTCCGTGCGCCGTCGATCACCAACCTGTACCGCGGCGCCAGCGACAGCTACATCAACTTCGGCGATCCCTGCTCCTCCGACTGGAGCGGCTACAGCGCAGAAGTGCAGGCCCGCTGCGTGGCAGCTGGCGTTTCGCCGACCTACCTGCAGCAGACCAACGCTGGCCTGGGCTACGGCGGTCAGACCATCTTCCCGTTCACCCTGGGCGGCAACGCAAACCTGGGTCCGGAGACGGCGACCAACTACACCCTGGGCTTCGTCTACAGCCCGAGCTTCGTGCAGGGCTTCGACATCTCGCTGGACTGGTACAAGATCTCCATCGAGAACGCGATCAGCACCCCGACCTCGGACTTCATCCTGGACCAGTGCTACGTCGCAGCCAATGGCGACCGCAGCTACTGCTCGGCTGATTACTTCGTCCGTGACGCCGCCGGCCGCATCACCAACATGTTCCTGCTGCCGCGCAACCTGGCAGAACGTGAAGTGGAAGGCTACGACCTGAGCATCCGTTACCGCCTGCCGGATACCCGTTGGGGCAGCTTCTCGTTCAACTGGGACAGCGCCTACGTCTCCACCGACAAGTCGCGTGCCAACAAGGACGAGGCCTGGGAGAACGCCGTTGGCCAGTACTACCAGGACACCCCGGGCTGGCGCCTGAGCTCGAACCTGACCACCGACTGGACCTACGGCGATTTCGGCCTGACCTGGACCATGCGTTACCGTTCCTCGCTGTCGGAAAGCTGCGTGGGCGTGACCGCCGCGCACCTGGCCGCCGGCCTGTGCTCGGACCCGGACAAGCTGGGTGAGGGTGGCGTGCGCGATCCGCGTAACCACATCGAATCGGTCGTCTACCACGACGCTGAAGCCCGCTACAACCTGCCGTGGAACGCTACGGTGGCCATCGGCGCGCAGAACCTGTTCCAGAAGGATCCGCCGCTGGCCGGCCGCGCCTTCGCGAACACGTACGACTACTCGTACGACACCCCGGGTGGCTTCTACTACATGCGTTACACCCAGCGCTTCTGATAGAAGACTGGGCCTAGCATGACCCGAGCAATGGCCCCGGCAACGGGGCCATTGCCTTTTCTGATCATCCAACCCGGAGTCCTGCCATGTCCGATGTTGCCGTGCTGACCGAACGCGCCCTGGCCCATGCCCGCAACGGCGACACCACGGCGGCCGAACAGAGCTTCCGTGAGCTGCTGCAGCACGCGCCGGAAGATGTGCAGGCGTTGAATTTCATTGCCCGCTGCCACAGCACCCGCGGCGAGCACGCGGCTGCGGAGCGGCTGCTGCAGCGCGCGCTGGCAGCAGCGCCCGATGATGCCGGCACGCTTAAAAATCTGGCGGTGAGCCTGGTCGAACAAGGCCAATGGCAGGCTGCCCTGGCCCATCTGCAACCGCTGCTGGCGCAGGACCCGGGCTTCTTCGTTGCCCGCCTGTACCTGGCGCTGAGCCTGCAGCAGAGCGGTGCACACGCCGCTGCCCTTACCCACTTCTACCAGGCGGTCAGCCAGGCGCAGCGACAGGGCCACTGGACCAGCGCGCAGACCACCCCGCCCGGCCTGCGTCGCCTGGTCGAACACGCCATGCGCAGCCTGCGTGACGGCCGCCGCCATACCCTGCAGCAGGTGCTGGCACCGCTGCAGCAGCGCCATGGACGCAGCGCGCTGCAACGCATCGAACAGGCCGTTGCCGGCTACCTGGGCGAACTGCGCCTGGCCACCGCCGGTCCCGAACAGCGGCCCACCTTCCTGTACATCCCCGGCCTGCCTTCGCCGCGCTATTTCGATCCTGCACTGTTCCCGTGGTACGAGACGCTGCAGGACGCCACCCCGCTGCTGCGCGAGGAACTGCTTTCGGTGCTGGAAGAACGCCAGTTGCTGGCCCCCTTCCTTGGCGAACCCAGTGCCGGGCGCGGTGGCAGCTATCTCGGCGGCGATGGCGAGCAGCCGCGCTGGGACGGTTTCTTCTTCCATCGCCACGGCAAGGTCTTCAGCGAAAACGCACAGCGCTGCCCGCGCACCGCGGCCGCGCTGGAGCAGGTGCCGCTGGTACGCATCGAAGGCCATGCACCGGAAACCCTGTACTCGGTGCTTGGCCCCGGCTCGCACATCCTGCCGCATACCGGGGTCACCAACAGCCGCATCGTCACCCACCTGCCGCTGATCGTGCCGGAGCACTGCGCCCTGCGCGTGGCCGGTGAAGAACACGCCTGGCAGGAAGGGCGCTGCGTGAGCTTTGACGACACCTGGGAACACGAAGCCTGGAACCGCAGCCAATCAACCCGCGTCGTGCTGCTGTTCGACGTGTGGAACCCCGGCCTGGATGAGGCCGAGCGCGATGCCATCGATGCGCTGGTGCGCGGCATCGCCGAGTTGAACGGCGAAGACATCCTGGCCGGCTGAATCCAGGGGCGGCTCCACTCGTGGAGCCGACCCGATTGCCGGCTCACCGCGCGCGAAGCGCGGTTGCGGTTACCCGTTCGGGATCAACGTCTCGATCAGGTGCTCGACGTAGGCTTCGAAATCCTCGCGTGCCTGCTTCGGCTGCTGCAGCTGCAGCGACAGCTGCAGGAAGCCGACATAGGCCGCGTAGGCCAGCCGGGCGCGATGGCGTGCATCGGTCGAACTGAGCCCAGCCTGGCGGAACGAGGCCACCAGGTAATCCAGGCGCCGCTGCGAGACCCGGTCGATCACCGGCCGCACCATCGGGTGGTCCAGCGCCTTCAGCAGCTCGCTGTAGATGATGTGCGGCTGCACTTCGTGCGCCACCATCTGGAAAAGCTGGCGCAGGCGCGCACGCGGATCGGGCACGTCTTCGAGGCTGCCGAAGACCTGCTCCTGTTCAAACAGTTCCCAGCGTTCAAGCGCGGCCTGCAGCAGTGCATCGCGCGAAGGGAAATGCCAGTAGAAGCTGCCCTTGGTCACGCCAAGACGGCGCGCCAGCGGCTCCACCGCGACGGCGCCCACACCTTGTTCAGCGATCAGATCGAGGGCCGCCTGTGCCCAGTCTTCGGCACTGAGGCGGCTGTTGCGGCCGGCACGCGGTTCGCCGGCAGAAGCGTCAGGTTGATTCATGGGGGAGATTTAACCATACGGCGGGGTTCGTTGCAGTACGCCGTTGCGGCCGAAACCGTCGCGGGGCGGGCGATGGCGCCTTGCGCAGCGCACCATACTGCATGGTATTGACTTCCGTCACCAGCCATCCATACTAGCGAGTATGGTTACGTCCCCTACTCCCGCCGCGTTCCACGACCTGCGTCTGGAGGCGGCCCATGGCGCCCATCTGGCGGCCACGGCCAGCGACCACGGTCGCCGCGGCCGCGTGCTGTTCGCCCATGGCTTCGGCCAGACCCGGCATGCGTGGAGTGCCACCGCACGGGCGCTGTCTGCCGCCGGCCTGCAGACGCTGGCCTACGATGCGCGCGGCCACGGTGATTCGGACTGGAACGCCGCCGACCTGCCCTACCACGGCGAACAGTTCGCCGATGATCTGATCGTACTGGCCGGCGAGCTGCCGCGCCCGCCGGTGCTGGTTGCCGCCTCGATGGGCGGGCTGTTCGGCCTGCTTGCCGAATCGCGCTGGCCGGGCCTGTTCTCGGCGATGGTGCTGGTCGACATCACCCCGCGCTGGGACACCGCCGGCGTCGAGCGCATCCTCGCCTTCATGACCGCCCATCCCGATGGCTTCGCCTCGCTGGCCCAGGCCGCGGACGTGATCTCCGCCTACCTGCCGCACCGCCCGCGCAAATCCGAGCAGTCGCTGCGTGCGCTGCTGCGCGAGGATGGGCACGGCCGCTGGCGCTGGCACTGGGATCCGCGCCTGGTGGCCGAACTGGCCCGCGACAGCGAACAGCACCAGGATGCACTGGCCGAGGCCGCGCGCCAGGTGAAGTGCCCGCTGCTGCTGGTCAGTGGCGGCCGCAGCGACCTGGTCACGCCGCAGACCGTCGCCGAATTCCTGGCATTGGCGCCGCACGCGCGCCACGTACAGTTGCCGCAGGCCACGCACATGGTCGCCGGTGATGACAACGACGCCTTTACCGCTACTGTGTTGGACTATCTGGACGTGTTGCCCGCAGCGGATGCTGCAGCTTCGTCCGCCACAAACGAGCACGTCACCGGAGCACGCTCATGAGCATCGTTCTTCCCTTCCTCGCCCTGCTGCTGGCAGGCGCGTTCGTCGCCTACCACCGCATGCGCCTGCTGACCTGGACGCTGATCAGCCTGTCCCTGCTGGCCGTCTGCTGGTTCGTGCCGTACGTCAACCAGACCGCCACGATCGTTGCTGCCGCCGTGCTGGCGGTGATCGCCGTGCCGCTGCTGCTGCCGTTTATCCGCAAGCCGCTGCTGACCGGCCCGATGATGAAGGTGTTCCGCAAGGTGCTGCCGCCGCTGTCGCAGACCGAACGCATCGCACTGGAAACCGGCTCGGTCGGTTTCGAAGGCGAGCTGTTCACCGGCGACCCGGACTGGAACATCCTGCTGAACTACCCCAAGCCGCAGCTGACCGCGGAAGAACAGGCCTTCCTCGATGGCCCGGTCGAAGAGCTGTGCACGATGGTCAACGACTGGGAAATCACCC
Source organism: Pseudomonadota bacterium (assembly GCA_023423675.1). Taxonomy (GTDB): domain Bacteria; phylum Pseudomonadota; class Gammaproteobacteria; order Xanthomonadales; family Xanthomonadaceae; genus Stenotrophomonas. The sequence continues at coordinate 9,714 of JAFAFD010000304.1, forward strand.
ACGTCCATGCTGACCTGCCGCCGGAACTGTGGGCCTTCATCAAGAAGAACAAGTACTTCGGCATGATCATCCCGAAGGAATACGGTGGCCTGGGCTTCTCGGCGCTGGCCCACCACAAGGTCATCCAGAAGCTGGCCTCGGTGTCGTCGGTGGTCAGCTCCACCGTCGGCGTGCCGAACTCGCTGGGCCCGGGTGAGCTGCTGGTGCATTACGGCACCCAGGAACAGAAGGACCAGTACCTGCCGCGCCTGGCCGATGGCCGCGAAGTGCCCTGCTTCGGCCTGACCGGTCCGTTCGCCGGTTCCGACGCCACCTCGATTCCCGATTACGGCATCGTCTGCAAGGGCGAGTGGAACGGCGAGCAGGTGCTCGGCGTCAAGCTGACCTTCGACAAGCGCTACATCACCCTGGCCCCGGTCGCCTCGCTGATCGGCCTGGCCTTCCGCATGTACGATCCCGATGGCCTGATCGGTGAGACCCGCGACATCGGCATCACCCTGGGCCTGCTGCCGCGCGATACCGCCGGCGTGGAAATCGGCCGTCGCCACTTCCCGCTGAACTCGACCTTCCAGAACGGTCCGATCAAGGGCAAGGATGTGTTCATCCCGCTGACCCAGCTGATCGGTGGCGCTGCGATGGCCGGCAAGGGCTGGAACATGCTCAACGAGTGCCTGGCCGTGGGCCGCTCGATCACCCTGCCCTCCACCGCCAGTGGCGGTGCCAAGGCCGGTGCAGCGGTCACCGGTGCCTACGCGCGTATCCGCAAGCAGTTCGGCCTGTCGGTCGGCCGCTTCGAGGGCGTGGAAGAAGCGCTGGCCCGCATCGGCGGCAAGGCCTACAAGATCAGCGCGCTGTCGCAGGCCACTGCCGCTGCGGTCGACCGCGGCGACGTGCCGTCGGTGCCGTCGGCCATCGCCAAGTACCACTGCACCAGCATGAGCCGTGAAGTGATCTCGGACATGATGGACGTCATCGGCGGCAAGGGCATCATCCTCGGACCGCGCAACTTCGCCGGCCGCAGCTGGCAGGCCGCGCCGATCGCGATCACCGTGGAAGGCGCCAACATCATGACCCGCAGCCTGCTGATCTTCGGCCAGGGTGCGATCCTCTGCCACCCGTGGGTGCTGAAGGAAATGAAGGCCGCGCAGGATCCGGACACCCGTGCCGGCCTGCAGGACTTCGACCGCAGCCTGTTCGGCCACATCCGCTATGGCATCTCCAATGCCGTGCGTTCGTTCTGGTTCGGCCTGACCGGTGCGCGCTTTGGTGCCGCCCCGGGCGACGCCTACACCCGCCGCTACTTCCGCAAGCTGGACCGCTACTCGGCCAACCTGGCGCTGATGGCCGACATCTCGATGATGACCCTCGGCGGCAAGCTGAAGTTCAAGGAATCGCTGTCCGGCCGCCTGGGCGACGTGCTGAGCCATGTCTACATGACCAGCGCCATGCTCAAGCGCTACCACGACGAAGGTGCGCCGCAGGCCGACCAGCCGCTGCTGGCGTGGGCCTTCCATGACAGCGTACACAAGATCGAAGAGTCGCTGTCGGCGGCCCTGCGCAACTTCCCGATCCGTCCGATCGGCTGGCTGATGTGGGCGCTGATCTTCCCGCTGGGCCGTCGTGCCGAAGCCCCGGGCGACCGCCTGAGCCGCCGCGTCGCCGCCCTGCTGATGGCCCCGAACGAAGCCCGCGACCGCCTGGCCAGTGGCGTGTTCCTGACCCCGTGCGAGAACAACCCGGGTGGCCGCATCAACAGCTACCTGAGCAAGGCGATCATGGCCGAGCCGGTGGAGCGCAAGTTCCTGAAGGCGCTGAAGAGCAAGGGCATCGAGGCGCTGGACTTCAAGGCGCAGCTGGACGAGGCCGTGGCAGAGGGCGTGATCACCCAGGACGAGCGCAGCCTGCTGGAAGAACTGCGCACGCTGACCCTGGACACCATCACCGTGGACGACTTCGACACCCACGAACTGCGCGCGGCCAGCTACTACGACCGCCAGCACAAGGACCCGCATTCGCAGGCAGCGTGATCGCCTGCGTCAAGCGCACACGGAAACGGCGGGCCTCGCAGTCTGTGTAACAAGCAGCTGAACCGGTCGATACAAACAACGCCCCGTCAGGGGCGTTGTTTGTTTTTACGGGTCAGGCGAGCAGCGTCCGCCTCATTTCCTGCGCCCCGAGCATCGCCATGCCTC
>JAFAFD010000326.1 GCA_023423675.1 Pseudomonadota bacterium
TGGTGAACAGCCAGTTGAAGATCTTCACGCCGGTCGGGATCGAGATGATCATCGTCGTGATGCCGAAGAAGGCATTGACGTTGGCACCCGAGCCCATGGTGAAGAAGTGGTGCAGCCACACGATGAACGACAGCACGCCGATGCAGGCGGTGGCGTAGACCATGCCCTTGTAGCCGAACAGTGCCTTGCGCGAGAAGGTCGCGATGACCTCGGAGAACACGCCGAAGGCCGGCAGCACCAGGATATAGACTTCCGGGTGACCCCAGATCCAGATCAGGTTGATGTACAGCATGGCGTTGCCGCCACCATCATTGGTGAAGAAGTGCGTACCCAGGTAACGATCCAGGGTCAGCAGCACCAGGGTGATGGTCAGCACCGGGAAGGCAGCGACGATCAGCACGTTGGTCACCAGGGCAGTCCAAGTGAACACCGGCATCTGCATCAGCTTCATGCTCGGGGTGCGCATCTTCAGGATGGTGATGAAGAAGTTGATACCACTCAGGGTGGTGCCCAGGCCCGCGACCTGTAGGCCCCATATGTAGTAGTCCATACCTACATTGTTGCTGTACTCGATACCCGACAATGGCGGGAAGGCCAGCCAGCCGGTGGCGGCGAATTCACCGATCCACAGCGACAGCATGATCAGCACCGCGCCGGACACGAACAGCCAGAAGCTGAGCGAGTTGACGAACGGGAACGCGACGTCGCGCGCACCGATCTGCAGCGGCACGGCCAGGTTCATCAGGCCGGTGATCAGCGGCATCGCCACGAAGAAGATCATGATCACGCCGTGGGCGGTGAAGATCTGGTCGTAGTGGTGCGGCGGCAGGTAACCCTCGGACCCGCCGACGGCGATGGCCTGCTGGGTACGCATCATGATGGCGTCGGAGAAACCGCGCAGCAGCATGACGAAGGCGACGATGAGGTACATCACGCCGATCTTCTTGTGATCCACCGAGGTGAACCACTCCTTCCACAGATAGCCCCACAGCTTGAACTTGGTGATCAGGGCGATGACGCCCAGGCCACCCAGCACCGCGCCGACCAGGGTGGTCAGCACGATCGGATCGTGGGGGATCGACTCAAGAGAGAGTTTTCCCAGCATGTTCATTCTCCCGAACCCATGTGGCCTTCATGGCCACCGTGTTCGTCTGCGTCAGTGGCATCCAGGTTCTTCCCGGATTCCTTGGAATCATGCGCCTCGGTCGGAGCATGCCCCTCGTGCGCTTCATGGGTAGACGCATCGGCGGCTGCGGCACCCGCGTGGGAATGCTTCATGCCGTAGTGCTTGTTGTCACCCATGTGCTTGGCGAGGACCCAGTCGAACAGGCCTTCTTCCACGGTGCCGTAGTAGGTCACCGGGTACCACTCGGAGTTCTTCGCTTCGCCCAGGGCCTTGAAGGAGGCCTGGTTAAGCGTTTCCTTGCCGGCGCGGACCTGGTCCAGCCACTGGCGGTATTCGGCATCGGTGACCGAGTAGGCGGTGAAATGCATCTTGGCGAAGCCCAGGCCGCTGTAGTGCGAGGACATGCCCGGGAATTCACCGGTCTCGTTGGCGATCAGGTGGAGCTTGGTCTCCATCGCCGCCATCGAATAGATCATGCTGCCCAGGTGCGGGATGAAGAACGCATTCATCACCGTGTCGGACGTGATCTTGAAGTTCAGCGGCGTGTTGACCGGGAACTTGATCTCGTTGACGACCGCAACCTTCTCTTCCGGATAGATGAACAGCCACTTCCAGTCCAGCGAGATCGCCTCGATGGTGACCGGCTTGACGTCCGATTCCAGCGGCTTGTACGGGTCAAGCGCGTGCGAGGACCGCCAGGTCAGCACCGCCAGGACCAGCACGATCATGCAGGGGATCGACCACACCACCACCTCGATCGCCGTCGAGTGGGACCACTTCGGCTCGTAGCGGGCCTTGGTGTTGGAGGCGCGATACTTCCACGCGAAGGTCAGGGTCATGATGATGACCGGGATGACGACCAGCAGCATGAGCACGGTGGCCGTGATCAGCAGGGTCTTCTCATCCTGGCCGATCTGGCCCTTCGGACTGAGGATGGCCACTGCATCGCAACCGGTGAGCATCACCAGCAACGACAGCAGCAGGCCCGGGCGCAACCAGCGCCCAAGGGTTTTCAACGGAATCATCGGTCGATCCAATTGCGAGGGAATGCCGTTCCCCGTCCTGCCCGCTCCGGCCAAAGCCGGTCCCGCCTGCGGTTGAGACAGGCAGTGAGGTGGGGTCGAGTCAGCCTTTCAATTTTAGGCCGTCACGCATCATTTAAGAAGAGCATTGACAATGATCCAGCGCAGGAAGTGGCCGGATATCGCTGCGACACGTTGTCGCACCGGGTGCGCAGGGCGCGCGGATGCCGGAATCGGCAAAGCCCGATGAACGTATTCAGGAATGCAGAGGGCTGGCGACCCTACTGCCCCGCCGCGCCAGTGGGCGCGGGGTACTCGAAGCGCAGCTCGCGCTGGCCCTCGCCCACTACCGGCAGCAGCGGATCGGCGCCCACGCAGCCCATGCGCAGCCGCAGCTGATCCGCCGCAGGCACCCCGCCGCAACTGCCGAAGCTGGTGATCTCAACGCCCGGCAGCAGTGCCTTGAAGAAGGTCTCCGCCTCGCGGCGCGCCTGCTCGCGGCTGGCCGCGGTGGCCTCCACGCTGTAGCGCAGCTTGATGGCGTACATGCGGTCGATCGCGAAGACCATCACCGAGCTGTAAGCCGTGCCCTCGTGGCTGTAACGGAAGTCCAGCACGTTCGCATCCACCCGTGCAGGCCCACCGGGCCCGAGACTGGCGACCGGGACCACCATTGATTGCAGCGGGGACATGTCGCGCTCGCTGGCCATCTTTTCCCTGCGCGCGTCCAGCAACGCCTCGCGCTCGCCTTCGGCCGCCTCCCGCCGCTGGGCCGGTTCCTGCACGCCGGCGGGATAGAAGTACAGGTCGATCCAGCCGGTTTTGTCGCCCGGCCGCTCGAAGCGGACCGAAGCGCCACCCAGTACATCGTCGTACCGGCGCTCATTGACCGCCTGCCACTGGCCCACCTGCATCGGATAGACCACCCTGGTGCCGCGCAGAAAATCGCCCAGAAACACCGTGAGGTCCGACGGCGCTGCATCCTCCGCGCCCAGGCTCAGGGTTTCCCGGGGAGCATCGGGGCCGCACTTTTCGTCAAGGACCGCCGCCACATGCGCGCGCAGGGTGCCTGCCTTCTTCAGCGCGGCCAGATGATCCACACCCGGGATCTTCAACGAGGGATCAGCCTTCATGAACATCGCGTAGGCCTTAAGCGCACTTTCCACGCCCGCCAACTGCCGATCCAGCTCGTCGCCGTCGCTGCCTTCGGTGATCTGGTACGCCAGGTTTCCGAAGGTCTGCTGCGCAAGCACCTCCGGCGCGATCGAGGTTTCCTCATCCACGGTCTCGGGCAGCCCAAGGACCGGGCAGATAATCACCTGATAATCCGGGGTTTCCAGCGCCCAGTTGAACAGCCACCGGCGCATCTCCTCCGCGCCGCGCTGCAGCGGAGAAACTTCCAGCTGCCGGGTTTCCCGTACGAAACGGGTCGTCTCGGCTTCCGGCGCGGCCCCTGCCAACGCAGGCAGAGCGGCCGCAACCACGAAGGCTGCGGCGAGGATGGACCGGCTCAACACATTCCCTGATGCCATGGCACACAATCCCTGGGGCCGCGCGGCGCGGCGTGCAGGCGCAGCGTATCAGCTTGGCCTGACTTCCCTGCACACCAGTTCGGCCAGTTCGCGGCAGGCGAAGAACAGCCCCTCGACCACGCCCTCATCCAGATGGCGCTTGGGCGTGGCCACCGACTCGCAGCGACTCGCTGCGTGCAGCATTTCCACCGCGGTCAGGATGGCCACGGCGGCGCGGTCGATACGCGCCAGCGACTGGCGGCGGCCTTCGGACAGGTTCTCTTCCGGCCAGAGCATGCCATCGGAACCTTCGCCATCACGGATGCGACGGAGGCAGCCCTGGAAGGTGCTCAGTTCATCGGCAGGGTTGGCGTCGTCGTTGATGGGGTCATCGATGGGGAACGGCGGAGTTTTGCGGGTGGTCATGGCGTCGGCTTCCGTGGCTGTACTTAACAGCGCCACCGCGCGGAGGCGGGTGGCGGACGGTGCGGGTTGCAAACCGGGACGTTTAGCTGAGACCGGTGGATCCGAAGATCCCCACGCACCGCCCGCCATAGAGGCCGACGGATTGCCAGCCGGCACCGCTTCAGGACGGTGCCGACTGGCAAGCGTAAAAACTAAACGTCTTCGGGTTTGCACACCCGGCCACCCTTTTTCGGTGGCGCGCCATGTTGTTTACGCCTGCACGTTCGATTCAATGAGAAAAATCCGAAAGGATCGGAGGGAATCGAGAGTGCGGCGGGAAGTGTTGCATGCGGGGTGAGTGGCGTAGACGACGAGGAAAGTCGCGAGCGGACTGATGTTGAGGCTTATGCGACATGTGGTGCCGCAAAAAGCTCGATAACCGGTCAGGTGCGTGACGTTTCTCGCTTACTACTAGTTGTATGAAGCGACGTGAGTGAATGCATGGAAGACGGGTGGCTTGAGGCAATCTGACACAATCGACCGATTTATCGTACTGAAAGCGACAACCGATTCAACTGGGTGTCGCAGTTATGACCTGCGCGAATTGCTCGATGACCGCGTCGAGCTGCTCGCCAGTGAACTCAGCGGAGTGAATTTCGTGGGTCGCCGCTGCCAGGTCGCTATATGGCAGATCTTCAACTGGCGATTCAAGACGCCATAGCACGCAGAACGCGCCCGTCTCGTTGCGGTACGCGAAGACCGTATAAACGTCGAACAACGTGCCGCACTGAAGAAGATAGGGATAAGCGTCCTCTCGAAAATCAGCTGCCGCGCATTGATCGCTCAGGCGCAGATCATCATCGAGCGCATGAAACAACGCAGCCCCCTGCAGGTGTGCGTAACGTGCATGCAGAGTGCCTTTTCGACGCAAGTCCTGCAGACAGCCCATCACATAGCCGTCCAGATAGACAAGCTCCTCAATACTGCCCAGGGATGCATTGCCGAGCCAGAGCCGTGAATAGCCCATCATCTTCGAGGCATCAGCGATGCAGTATTCCAATGCGAGGGTCGATGGATTACCGATGACCGTCGTCATACATCACATCCTCTCGCTTACAAGATAATTCACTGGCCAGCTGCCTGCGGCACCCTGTTGGGCGCGGTCGAACTGATTCCATCAGTTGTATGAAGCAGCGCGACGGGAAGCAGGGAAGACTGATGGCCTGGGGCGATCTGACGCAATGGGGGATTCAGCGTACAGGACGCGATAGGTGATTGGCTTCGATTCTGCCAGCCATGGGCTGGCACTGAGGCTGCTTCTGCCGGTTACGCGGCCGGGGTCTGACGACCTTGGATCTTCCTGCACTCCCCGTGGCCATGGCGGGATGAATCCGGTCAGCGAAGGACAGGCGGCTCGACACGCGGCGGCAGGAACTCGACTGCCACCCCTCGCCGCTCCCCGCCAGCCGGCACCTTGCCCGCACTGCGCCAGCCGGCCGCCGCCGCCCGCGCTGCCTGGTCCAGCGCGAGGACGCCGCTGCTCTTCTGCACAAGGACCGAGGTCACCTGCCCGTCCTCCCATACATCAACCACCAGCAACACGCGCGCGTGGCGGGCAACGACGACGCCGGCCGGCAGAGGCGGCAACGGCTCAGGCATGAAGCCGGCTGCGGCCAGATCCAACCGCAGCGTTCCTTGATCGCCCTCCGCCACATTTGCCGGCACGCCGTCTTCCTGCGCTGGGGCTGCGGACGCCCTGGGTCGCGGCGGCACCCACAAGCCGGTGCCATCTGCCAGCGTTCCGCGCGGCGGCAGTGCACGCTCTGCGCCGGGCTCATCCACGAGTGGCATCACCGACACCACTGGCACGCCCGGCTCTTCCGTCGGGCCAGGCGAGGCCGCAGTGTCGTTGCTGGCGTCATCACGTGCACCGTGATCAGCCTTGTCGGCAACCGGCCCCAGCAGCACGCGGGCCCGCGCCTCCAGAATCCGGGAGCGCTCCCTGGAGCCGCTCGAAATCATGATGGCCGCCAGACGCACGTCGCTGCCCAGCAGGATATAGCCGGTATTGAGGTAGTCACGCTCGTCGACGCCGCTGCGCAGCCGCTGTTCCAACTGGCCGGCCACCACGCGCGCGCCCAGCGCCAGTTCCTCGTCCTGGTCGGCCATCACATCGCTGTAGGCCTTCCACACAGAAGCTTCGCTGGGCGCGTAGGCCAGCACTTGGTCCAGGAGAGTGTGGATCCGATAGACGCGCTCCTGCAGTGGCAACTCGTCCAACGCAGAAGGCAGTTGCCGCCTGCCGAACAAGCTTCGCATCGACAGCGCTTTCATGTCCTCGGTCAGCAGCGCCAGGGCGATGGCCGGGCGGCGTGGCGAAGCGGCCCACATCTGCCGAAGCAGTTCGGTCGATTCCGCGTCCAGCGCCTTGTATTCCGGGCTCCGCCTGGCCTCCAGCACACTGCGATCGGTTGCGCCGTTGCGGCTGGGCGGCGAAAGTGCGTTCATCTTGTCCACCACTGCGCTGTACTGGTCGCGCAGGCGCGCGTATTCACGCGCATGGTCAGACGCGCGCGGCCACAGCTGGGCAGATGTCTTCAGCTCGCTCAACAGGTGATCGACCTCCGCCAGGTCTCCACGGGCGCCGGCGCGCATCGCCGCTTCCACTGCCTGCAGCGAACTCTGCTCGAATGCCTCGCGCGAACTCCATTGCCGCTGATCACGCGCCAGGTCGTTCGCCCCGACGTAGACCTCGCGTGGCCCGTCGCGATCAGCAGGGCGTTCGCCACCGGAGAACACCACCACTACGCCAAAAGCCAGACCCAGCATCAGCGCCGCCACCAGGTAATCGCCGGACCGGTCCACCCAGGCCACGCGCAGCAGCGACAGCACCGAAACCGTGCCGCCCAGCATCACCGCTGCGCGGAAGGCAGCGCGGCCATCGGTGATGGATGGGCGGGCACCCAGATGGCCCAGCACATCAAACGCGGAGTAGACCAGACTGCCCAGCCACGCCCACAACGGCGTCAGGCCAATCAGAACCGCCAGCAGCACGGCCAGCCAGCCCAGCCACTTCACGGCCGCTTCCCCAGGATCAAGACCGGCACACACACGATGTAGAACAGCACGCCCAGCAGAAGCATGCCGGACTGCACGGCCAGTTCAAAGCCATCCCACCAGCCCGGCGAGGGCAGCTCGCTGTAGGCACGCCAGGCCGGCATGCCCCAGCCGGACACCCAGCCCAGAAACAGGGTGCCAACCGCCGCCATCGTCACCCGCGACCCCAGGCCGGGAAGCTGACTGGTTGTAGCAGCAGCGCCAGGAGCTGCCGGGCTCGCTACGGGCCTCGCTAACGGACGTGCGGCTGCCGGCGGCCGCAGGGGCGAGGCCGTGCGGGTACGTTTCCGCTTGCGACCGCGGCCCTTGCCGCCCTTCGCCTGCTGTGCCACCCGCGCTACCTGCGCACTGCGTGCGACCAGGCCGGCACGCGCGCATGCCGCGCAGGGCAACCCGGCGAAGTGCTGGTGGCTGGCCTCCTTGCTGCACGCCACCAACTGGCCGCCACTCCGCTGCGCGTAGCCCATCAGCAGCGACGACCACTCCTGCGCCGATGGACGGTGCTGCTGCTGCGCAGAGAAAGCGCGGTCAAACAGATCGCGCAGGGCCAGCGGGAACATCTCATGGCCACTGACCGGTGAGGGCAACAGGCGGCTGCTGCCACGCCGGCCATAGGGGTACAGCCGCGCAGCGATGCGCCCAGGCAGGTCGTTGGGCACGTCGGCACCCTGGGGACGCCCGGCATACGGATGCAGCCCCGAATTGAGCAGCTGGAATACGATCACTGCCAATGCGAAGCGATCCTGCGCCTCTTCCTCGCCCGGCTTGACCCCACGCTGCTGGAACTCGGCCGCCAGATAATCGGTGGTCACCTGGCCGGCCGGGAAACGCTCGCCCTTGCCCTGGATGCTGAAGCCATCGCAATCAAGCATGGCGATGTACAGCGAATCGCGGTAGAAGCGTACATTCAGCGGCTTGAGATCGACCACGTAGTGCTGGCAGCGGTGCAAGGCCGCGAGGGCTGCGGCCAGATTCGCAGCCAGGGTCATCTTCGCGCCCAGACCAGTGGGCAACTTTGCGGCACGTGCCTGCCGTTCCTGCAGTACGTGCTCCAGATCGGTGGTGGCCGACACGTCCAGGATCGGCATGCTGAAGCCGATGAAGCGCCCGTCACGGTCACGGAGCAGGCCGGTCGGCCAGGCGATCTGGACCCGTTCGCGGCCACCCTCACGAAGCGTCGGCAGATCCGGTTGCAGTTCCAGCATTGCCCGCAACTTGCGCTCGTAGAGCGGCGCATCCTTGGCCGAGTGATAAAGCTTGGCGACCTCGCGCGGACGCTCCTGCAGAGTGAACACACTGCCGGCGCCGCCGCTCTTGAGCAGGCGCAGCAGGGTCAGCGGCTGGCGCCGCTGGTCGAAGATGGTTTCTCCACTGCGCCCAGGCATGCGTTCAGCTCGGCAGTGCGATCAACAGCGTCTTGTCGTCGCCGGTAATGCCATCGGTGCGCGGGTCGGACAAGGTCGCATGCAGAGCCTGGCTGCCATGCACGTCATCCGCAGCAGAGAGATAGCGCAGCACCGGCGCGAAGAACGGCTGGAACAACGTGTCCCCACGGCGCGTCATCGCAAAGGGCTGCACACCGTCGGACATCAGCACCAGCGCCTGCACCGGCCCTTCGAAACGGGTCAGCCGCAACTGTTGCCGCCAATTGGCTCCGGTGACGAACCAGGTTTCGTTGGCATACTCGCCGTTGGCCGGCAGCGACACTGCATCGGCAGATTCATCGTTGAACGCGCACGCGGCCACCCCATCGCCGACATGGAAGAACCAGCCACCACGCGCATCGGCTACTACCCCCACCAGGGTGCAGGCATGATCGGACAGGCGCAGGCCACGTCCGGCAGCCAACAGCGCCAGTTCACCGCGTGCGTCATCGATGGCCGTTTCGATGATCGGCCGCAGTACGTCCACGGGCACCGCCAGTGGTGCATGGCCCAACGCGGGTGCCGCCGCCACCGCAGCAGCGACGCTACGCGACACGTGTTGCGCCCCGACATCGCTGTGCGAGGCCGAACCTGCACCATCGCAGACCACCGCCGCCAGCAGCGCGCCGTTGCATACGGCGGCATGCGCGTCCTGGCAGGGCTGCCCGCGATCAACGTGCGACCGCCCCGTAGCCGAGGCAGCCATAACTCGCCAGCCCACGGTCAGACCGGCGCGTGCGACCAGCTATCGGTCGCCGGCAATTGCACCTGCCCGCCGGGCGTCGAATTGGACACCACACGCATGCTCGCGCTGAGCCACATGAACAGCTCCTTGAACTGCAGGCCCTGCAAGCGCTTCACCCCGCGCTCGCCGTTTCGGCTGAACTCGCCAAGCACACCGAGATCGGCATCGCCCACTGCAATCGGGAAAACCGCCACCCTGTTCTGTTCCTCGGCACCGCGGCACTGCTCGGCCACCGACTGCCAGGCATCGGTCGGCTGGCCGTCGGACATCAGGAACAACCATGGCCGCGTGTAGGCCACGCCAGCCTGACGGAAGCGCTGCTTCTCATCTTCGATTTCCTGCAGGGCAAGCTCCACCGCCGCGCCGGTAGGGGTGGTGCCGTTGGCCTTCAGCGCCGGTGCGGTGAAATCCATTGCATCACACCAGTCACCACGTACGGCGGCAGTGTCCATGCCACCGTACTCCACCAGCAGCACGCGCACGCGCTTGGCCGCTATCACGTCGTCCTTCAGCTCTTTCTCCAGCAGCTTCAGGCCAGCGTTGAGCTGTTCGATCGGCCCGCCCCCCATACTGCCGGAGCAGTCGAGCACCAGTATCAGCGGCGTGCGCTGTTCGCTGTTATCGACCAGCGAAACGTCAGGAATCGCGCCAATGGACATCGTGGTAAGCCTCCGTGCTATGGAATCGGGCCGCTGCATGCGGTTGCGCCGAGTATAGGCACAGGGGGCGGAGGGATGCCATGAACCAACGTCCGACACAACGCGCCACCGCATGCCTCATTTCCCGGTGTGCCTGGAATCGGTAGCTGCCCCGGCGCTATGGACAGCGAACTGATTCCTTGCCGATACCACCCTCTTGGATCATTCATCCAGGGGCAAGTCGGCCTTTACGGTCCAGATGCGACAGCGGAGCGGGCTGCATCCAGCAGTCACGGCGGCCGACCATGGGTTGGCACTACGGGTGCCCACAGGTTCCATCGGGCCAGGCGCTACCAGCTCCGACACTTCAAGGGATACGGGCACGCAGCATCGGCTCTACCAGATCCAGCCCCTCCTCTAGCCGTCCCTCATCCAATGCCTCCATCGCAAGCAAGGAGATCGCTTCATACTCCTGATCCAGCTGCCGGTACGACAACAGCGCGAGCAGCCCCAGCAACTCGGATCGGTGAAGTCGACCCTGCGCGTACAGCCCGTGGACCAGACGCATGTGCAGCGAAGGGTGGGAGCCGGACAAAAAATGGTTGCGCACGACCCAGAGGGCGGCAGCAATAAGCGCCTCGGTATCGGCACGGGTCAAATAAGCGGTGACGTCGGCATCAATCGGCATAGGAAGCCCGATTTCTCCCGACCAGTAGGCATCTGCCTGAGCAGGGTCGATTTCGTTGCCGACAGCCAGCACACCTGATTCAAGCAGATGTGCAAGAAAGGCATATTCGTCAGTTCCCATTGGCAACAACCCTCGATAGCGTGCGACCGGAAAGACCTGATTCAGCCAAGACCCCAGCACTGATCCTGCATTGGCGCACCCAGCGCCCAGTCTAGGGCAGGACTTTGGCATCTTGAATGACGCCAATCCGGTCGATATCCAGAGGGTCCGCCCTGCCCTTGGATAGATGAAATTTACCTCTGATCACAACTCTGGCAGCAAGATTCCTCTGACGGAGGCTGGATACCACCTCATCCCCATAGATGACCATGGACGAAACGGACTCACCATCCTCCATTGCCTCCCTTGTGGATGCTCTGAACAACGAGGTTTGAGCCCTCGATTTCCGGGTCAGGCTCGATCTGCGACCGACTGACCCGTCAGATTGCTAATGTTCTGATGTTTTGGAGGTGCCAGTGAGCACCTCCAGGCGGATTTACCCTTGAACCGGCATCAGCTGCCGGCGCGTCATCCATAAATTGGACAGCGCGAACAGAGTCAGCACCTGCGCGGTGTTCTTTGCCAGCCCGCGATAGCGCACCTTGGTGTAACCAAACTGGCGCTTGATTACGCGGAACGGATGCTCCACCTTCGCGCGCATGCTCGCTTTGCAGCTCTCCCAGCGCTCGTGCTGTCGGCGGTCGCGCGCGTTCCGGATTGCCTTCACCGTGCCGCGCTTCTTGGCAATGAGGAAGGTCGCCTTGCAGTCCCGAAGCTCTGCGCGCGCGTCTGCACCGGTGTAGCCACTGTCTCCCAGCACGCAGTCTTCTTTGCCGTGCAGAAGCTCATGGGTGACGGTCACATCGCCTACGTTGGCAGCGGTGCACTTCACGTGGTGCACCAAGCCGGAAAACTCATCAACGCCGATGTGCGCCTTCATTCCGAAGTACCACTGGTTGCCATTCTTGGTTTGATGCATTTCAGGATCGCGTGCTTTGTCAGCGTTCTTGGTCGAGCTTGGCGCAGAGATGATCGTCGCGTCGACAATCGTGCCTGCGCGCAGGCTCTGGCCCTTGCGTGCCAGGTGCGCATTGACCGCCTCAAGCATCTTGGCCGCCAACCCGTTCGTCTCCATCAGCCGACGGAAGTTGAGGATGGTCGTTTCGTCGGGGATGGCGTCCAACCCGCTGAGCCGAGCAAACAGACGCATCGAGGCAATCTCGTGCAGCGCCTCTTCCATGCCCGGATCACTCAACGCATACCACTGCTGCAGCAGATGGATGCGCAGCATCGTTGGCAGTGCGTACGGCGGCCGACCGCGCCGGCCCGAGGTCGGGTAATGCGGCTCGATCAGCGCCAACAGGGACTTCCACGGAACAACCTGCTCCATCTCGGCCAGAAAGATTTCCCGGCGGGTCTGTTTGCGCTTGCCCAAGCCTTCGGCGTCGCCGAATGTCAGCTGCATGGATGGCTCCTCAACATGTGCTGCCATTGTCTCTCAGGTTGCCGGCCAGCGGCCGGCACTACAGGGGCATTTATTCAGAGCATCCCTAAACACTCATCAAGACATCCCACAAAGAAATACGCCACTCACCTCGATATCTCTTTGTCAAAGCACAAGTGAACGTAACGGCATCCTCCCTGTCTGTTGGCTCTGAGACGACCACCCCATCAAACACGTAGTTGTCGTAGTCCAGCCGGAGAGAGTCCGCCGAGTACACGACCGCAGGAACAGGGTCGCCCTGCCGTGCCACTTCAGCTCTCTTGATGCCAACAAGATCAACACTCCTCTTGGATTCCGATGAGGTCAGCCTGGCCTCACTGAGAGCAACACGACCTCTCTTTTCCCCGACAACCTCAACTCTCAGATAGTAGGGAGACGATCGTTCTTTTGGTCGATCAGAACCGAAGCTCCCGACCAGACTGACGACCAAGCCAACGGAGCCTGCCTCGCACTTTGCTCTCTGATAGTCATAGTAGGAATACCTATCAAGAAGAAGCACGAACAGCAGAACGGATGCACCCAATGAAGCCAGCAGCAACAACAGTACCGTCCGGTGATCTGCCCTCATCCCTGAATCACCCCCACGAGAATTTTGAAAAAGCTTGCTGGCGGCCTCCTTGTTCAATCGCAGGCCGTGGATTTTCACCACCCCACCAACCGGGACGCGCAGAGCTGAGACCTGGCTGAGTGAATCACATGCGACCGCGTCGAATGCAGCTACTGGACGTAGCCTTCAAATTCCCAGCCCATCAGTTCCGCCGTCACCGGATCCATCGACAGGAACAAACCCAGCTGCGGATCTGAGCTTGCCCCAGGCTGAACAGCTAAGATTGGCTCAGCTGCTTAAGTGAACAGCATTACGGCACTGCCGGGGTTCTTTCATTGTGCACCATCGGCTGACAGGGTCAGCCCAGCGAAATCAACCGATACTTCCGGCGCAATGCGGAATGCATTTCATGAAGACGTCAGCGGGCTGTTGCTCAGCCTGCTCCGCCAGGGCCTGCAGAAAGTCCGCATAGGATCCTACAGCGGGCAGATCCCTGTAGTCCGATCCAGCCCAGAACACGAATCCGATGTTCATCTCGAACGCACGCTTCACCAGCTGGGCGATAGGCGAGCCTTCCACATCCGAGTTGGATCTGATGCGCAGGTAGACGTCGTTGATCAGATCACTGGCATCCCCAGCAACTGCGGCGCAACTGACTACCTGTTCTACCCCAGGGAAGTAGATGTCGGCAACCCCAGCCAGGAAGTCACTGTTCCGCGCAGACGCCATTTCATCACGCCATGTTCCCTCTGCGGCAGGATTCTGCTCGAACAGGATGAACTGACTCATGGACCACCTCGATCCTGTCGATTTTCTCTATGCCTCAGCGAGCCATCTTTCAATCCGGCATCGCCCTTCCTCATCGATTCCGCGAGAGGTGTATCGATTCGTTTACCATTACTGGGATCGGGACCATGTGCATGTGCGCGCGGATCGCCCGCGTGAGGGTGTGAACCGTGGACTTGCACCTACTCCGGGTTTCGAGGATCTGGCGCCGACGTTGGAACCAGATCCATATCTTTACCCGGCGGGAGAATCACTCCGTCATTTGTGGCAGTCCAGACCTTCCTTCCGTCTGCCGCAGCGCTGGCTCCCTGTTCGCCAAGACGTGCAGCATCCATTGCTTTGTCTGCAATCCTGACCGCTTTGATACTAGCCCCCGCGCCACCAGGCACAAAAGGACCGGCCACTCATCTTTATTCAAACTTTTAGGACGGACAACAACCTTCCGCAATTAGCTCCAACGAAGCCCAGCAAGCAAGTCCGTCGTCGCGCCCCCCCTGACCAATCAATG
>JAFAFD010000442.1 GCA_023423675.1 Pseudomonadota bacterium
TGGGCCCGGTCGGCATCGCGGTGATGATCATCCGCCGCGACCTGCTCGAGCGCAGCGGCCAGGCCCGTGCGGACATCTTCGATTACCGCTCGCACGTCGCCCGCGATTCGATGCTCAACACCCCGCCAACCTGGAACTGGTACCTGGCCGGCCTGGTGTTCAAGTGGATGCTGGCCGAAGGTGGCGTGGTCGAGTTCGCCAAGCGCAATGCGGCCAAGGCCTCGCTGGTGTATGGCGCCATCGATGCCTCCGGCGGCTTCTATCGCAACGAAGTGGCGCACTCGGCGCGCTCGCGGATGAACATTCCGTTCTTCCTGCCCAACGCCGATCTCGATGCCCGCTTCGTGGCCGAAGCCAAGGCCGCCGGCCTGCTGGCCCTGAAGGGCCACAAGGTGGTCGGTGGCATCCGCGCCTCGCTGTACAACGCCATGCCGCTGGCCGGGGCCGAGGCGCTGGTCGCCTTCATGGCTGATTTCCAGCAGCGCAACGGCTGAGCAATGAATGGCGCGCACCGTCGGGTGCGTGCCCCGCATCAAGGAATTCCGATGGCAAGCAAACCCAGCAAGAAGTCGCCGAAGAAGAGCGGGTCCGCCAAGGCCGCCGCCGCGCCCAAGGCCAAGGCCGCCGCCGCGCCCAGGACCACCCCGGTGACCACCCAGGCACCGCTGGCACTGGCCGACGTGCGCTCGAAGATCGACCAGATTGACCGCGACATCCAGAGCCTGATCGCCGAGCGTGCGCAGTTCGCCCACCAGGTCGGCAAGGCCAAGGGCAAGCTCGCCGCCGCCGTCGATTACTACCGCCCCGAGCGCGAAGCACAGGTGCTGCGCATGGTGGTGGACCGCAACGAAGGCCCGCTCAGCGATGATGTGCTGGTGCACGTCTACCGCGAGATCATGTCGGCCTGCCTGGCCCAGCAGGAACCGCTGAAGATCGGTTACCTCGGCCCGGAAGGTACCTTCAGCCAGCAGGCCGTGCTCAAGCACTTCGGCCGCTCGGCGATGGGCCTGCCGATGGCCAGCATCGAAGAAGTGTTCCAGGAAGTGGAAGCGGGCAGCGCCGATTTCGGCGTGGTTCCGGTGGAAAACTCGGGGCAGGGCACCATCCAGATCACCCTGGACATGTTCCTCACCTCAAACCTGAAGATCTGCGGTGAGGTCGAGCTGCGCGTGCAGCAGTACCTGATGTCGCGCAGTGGTCGCTTGGAAGACATCGAGCGCGTCTACGGCCATCCGCAGTCCTTCATGCAGACCTCGGCGTGGATGCGCGCCAACCTGCCCAAGGCCGAGAAGATCCCGGTCGCCAGCAACGCCGAAGGCGCGCGCCGTGCGCGTAACGCCGACGACGCCGCTGCCATCGGTGGCGAAAGCGCGGGCCAGGTGTACGGCCTGAAGAAGGTCGTCACCAAGCCCATCCAGAACGATGCCGACAACACCACCCGTTTCCTGGTGGTGGGCCGCAACATCTTCCCGACCTCCGGCCACGACCGCACCTCGGTGCTGGTGTTCATCCATGACAAGCCCGGCGCACTGTTCGATGTGCTCAGCCCGTTCGCCCGCCATGGCATCAGCATGAACCGCATCGAGTCGCGCCCGTCGCACCACGGCAAGTGGGAATACGGCTTCTTCATCGATCTGGCCGGCCACATCGACGACGCGCCGATGCAGGCCGCGCTGGCCGAGCTGGAAGCGCACTCGGCGCAGATCAAGGTGCTGGGTTCCTACCCGGTGGCCGTGCCCTGATTGCCGTTGCGGCCGCGTGCCGCGCCCTTTGATGCACCGCCGGCGCGCCGGCGTTTACGGAATGATCGAACGATGAGCAACGCGCAACACTGGATCGCCCGCAAGGGCCAGCCGCTGCAGGGCAGCCTGACCATTCCCGGCGACAAGTCGGTCTCGCACCGCTCGGTGATGTTTGCCGCGCTGGCCGATGGCACCTCGCATATCGAGGGCTTCCTGGAAGGCGAAGACACCCGCGCCACCGCGCGCATCTTCAGCCAGCTCGGCGTGCGCATTGAAACCCCCAGTGCCTCGCAGCGAGTGGTGCACGGCGTCGGCATCGATGGCCTCAAGGCACCCAGCGCGCCGCTGGACTGCGGCAACGCAGGCACCGGCATGCGCCTGCTGGCTGGCCTGCTGGCGGGCCAGGCGTTCGACTGCACCCTGGTCGGCGATGAATCGCTGTCCGGCCGTCCGATGCGCCGTGTCACCGGCCCGCTGTCGCAGATGGGCGCGAAGATCGACACCGAAAGCGATGGCACCCCGCCGCTGCACGTGCATGGCGGCCAGTCGCTGCAGGGCATCGATTTCGCCTCGCCGGTGGCCAGCGCGCAGGTGAAGTCGGCCGTGCTGCTGGCCGGCCTGTACGCCCAGGGCGAAACCAGCGTCGTCGAACCGCACCCGACCCGCGATTACACCGAGCGCATGCTCTCGGCGTTCGGCGTGGACATCGAGTTCTCGCCGGGCAAGGCCCGCCTGCGTGGCGGCCAGCGCCTGCGCGCCACCGACATCGTGGTGCCGGCCGATTTCTCCTCGGCCGCGTTCTTCCTGGTCGCCGCCAGCATCATTCCGGGCTCCGAGCTGCGGCTCAAGCAGGTTGGCCTCAACCCGCGCCGCACCGGCCTGCTGCACGCGCTGCGCCTGATGGGCGCGGACATCACCGAAGAAAACCCGGCCGAGCAGGGTGGTGAACCGGTGGCCGACCTGGTGGTGCGCTATGCCCCGCTGAAGGGCGCGCGCATTCCGGAGGAGCTGGTGCCGGACATGATCGACGAGTTCCCGGCCCTGTTCGTGGCAGCTGCCGCGGCAGAAGGCCAGACCGTGGTGACCGGCGCTGCCGAGCTGCGGGTGAAGGAATCGGATCGCCTCGCCGCGATGGCCACCGGCCTGCGCGCGCTGGGCATGCAGGTGGATGAAACCGACGACGGCGCCACGCTGCACGGTGGCATCACCCTGGGCAGCGGCACCATCGAAAGCCACGGTGACCACCGCATTGCCATGGCGTTCGCCATTACCGGCCAGATCAGCGGCGGCGAAGTGCGCATCAACGACATCGCCAACGTCGCCACGTCCTTCCCGGATTTCGACGGCCTGGCCCGCAGCGCCGGTTTCAACCTGGCGGCATAACCGGTAGCGCCGGGCCATGCCCGGCGGGAATGCAACCGCGCACGTACCCCGGTAGTGCCGGCCGCTGGCCGGCAACCCACAACCCCGGCACAAAAAAGACGGAGGCCGAAGCCTCCGTCTCCCGATCACGAACCCCTCGCTCGCGATCAACGCGGCTCGGTACGGAAGTCCACCGGCACGCGCACCACACTCGCTACGGCACGGCCGTTCTGCATGGCCGGCTGGAACTTCCAGCCCTGCACGGTGTTCAGCACCGAGCGATCCAGATCCCGGCTACGCTGGCCACTACGCGATACGATACTCGCCTCGGTCACGTTGCCACGGGTATCCACGTTGAGGCTGGCCACCACGCTGCCCTGCACGCCATTACGCAGCGCAATCGCCGGGTAGGTCGGCTTTTCATTGCTGGCCAGCGGGC
>JAFAFD010000479.1 GCA_023423675.1 Pseudomonadota bacterium
CCCGGGCCAGGCCCGGCCGATCCCACCGCACCCACCAGGTAGTGCCGGCCGCTGGCCAGCACCTCCCGTCACGCGCGCTGCGCGCGCTTCAGCAGCTTTGCTTCGCGCCTGCGCGCGCGGCGTGCCCGCCAGCGTTCGGCCAGGCACGAGAAGATCACGTACAGCGCCGGGGTGCTCAGCAGGGTCAGGCTCTGCGAGAACAGCAGGCCGCCGATCATCGCGATACCCAGCGGACGGCGCAGCTCCGAGCCCTCGCCGAGGCCGATCGCCAGCGGCACCGCCGCCAGGATCGCCACCATCGTGGTCATCATGATCGGGCGGAAGCGCACGATGCTGGCCTCGCGTGCCGCCTCGCGTGGCGCCAGGCCGTGCTCGCGCTGCGCCACCAGGGCAAAGTCGATCATCATGATCGCGTTCTTCTTGACGATGCCGATCAGCAGCACCAGCGCGATCATCGAGATGACCGACAGCTCGGTGTTGGTGCCGAACAGCGCCAGCAGCGCGCCCACGCCGGCCGCCGGCAGGGTCGACAGGATCGTCACCGGGTGGATCAGGCTTTCGTACAGCATGCCCAGCACCAGGTACACGGTCAGGATCGCCGCCATCACCAGGATCAGCATGTCGCTGGGGTCGGAACTGAAGCCGAAGCCCGCATCGTCGGCCAGGCGGATGTCGCCCGGCATGCGCATGCCCGCCACCGTCGAATCGATGATGGCCTTGGCCTCGCCGGCGCTGACGCCGGGTGCGAGGTTGTAGCTCAGGTCCATCGTCGTGTACTGGTTTTCATGGGTGATCTGCGACGGCGCCAGCCCCGGTGCCTGGCGGGCCACCGCGGTGATCGGCACCATTTCGCCGCTGCGTGCCTTCACGTACACCTCGTCCAGCGCCGCCGGCGTGGCGGTCTGCGACGGCAGCGCGTTGACCACCACGCTGTACTGGTTGATGTCCGAGTAGATCGTGGAGATCTGGCGCTGGCCGAAGGCACCGTACAGCGCACCGTCGATGGCACCCACGCTGATACCCAGGCGCGCGGCCTTGGCGCGGTCGATCTCGATGTTCTGGCGCAGGCCGGCGTTATCGACGTCGGTGCCGACGTCACGCAGCTTCGGGTTCTTCTTCAACGCCGCCTGCAGCTTGGGCAGCCACTCCTGCAGCGCGGCCAGGTCGTTGCCCTGCAGCGAGATGCGGTACTGCGCGCCCTGGCTGTTGCCGCCACCGTCGTTGCTGGGCAGATCCTGGATCGCGCGCAGGCGCAGCTGCAGGTCGGGGTAGCGGTCGGCCTTGGCACTCAGGCGGGCCAGCGCATGCGCGGTGGTCTCGCGGCGGCCATCCTTGCGCGATTTCAGCTCGACGTTGAACTGCGCGCTGGAGCCCTGGCGGCCGCTGCCCAGGCGCACGCCAACGGTCTTCACCGCCGGGTCGGCCATCAGCATGTCGGTGATGCGGCGCTGGCGGGCCACCATGTCCTCGAAGGACACCGTGGCGCTGGAGTTGGCGCGGCCCCAGATCAGGCCGGTGTCCTGCGGCGGGAACGCGCCCTTCTTCACCGCACCGAACAGGAAGATGGTGACGCCGATCAGGATCAGCGGGGTGAGCGAGAGCAGCAGCGCATGGCGCAGCGAGAAGTCCAGGAACACCGTGTAGATGCGCAGCATGCGGTCATGCCCGGCATCGAGCCAGCGGCCGAAGCGCGACGGTGCGGCGGTGTGGTCATGCGCGCTGAGGAAGCGGCTGCACAGCGCCGGGGTCAGGGTCAGCGAGACGATCAT
This sequence comes from Pseudomonadota bacterium, assembly GCA_023423675.1. Lineage (GTDB taxonomy): Bacteria > Pseudomonadota > Gammaproteobacteria > Xanthomonadales > Xanthomonadaceae > Stenotrophomonas. The sequence continues at coordinate 1,770 of JAFAFD010000479.1, forward strand.
CGAGACCACGATGGCCGCCACCAGGGTGACGGTGAACTCGCGGAAGAACGCGCCCATCATGCCGCTGGCGAACAGCAGCGGAATGAACACCGCCACCAGCGAGGCGGTGATCGAGACGATGGTGAAACCGATCTCGCGCGCACCGGTGAAGGCCGCCTGCATGCGCGGCATGCCTTCGTCGAGGTGGCGCATGATGTTCTCGATCACCACGATCGCATCGTCCACCACAAAACCAATCGCGATCACCAGCGCCAGCAGGCTCAGGTTGTTGAGGGTGAAGCCCAGCGCGTACATCACCAGCGCGGCACCGGCCAGCGACAGCGGCACGGTGACCGCGGCGATCAGCGTGGGCGCCAGCCGGCGCAGGAACAGCGCCATGGTCAGCACCACCATCGCCAGGCTGATCAGCAGGGTGATCTGCACCTCATGCAGCGACGAACGGATGGTCGGCGTACGGTCGAAGTACGGCGTCATCGTGGTGCCGGGCTGCAGGTAGTCGCGCAGGCCGGGAATCTGCGCCTTCACCCGGTCCACGGTCTCGACGATGTTGGCGCCGGCGCGGGTGAACACGTACATCACCACGGCCGGTTTGTGGTTGAACCACGCGGCCTGGTAGGCATCCTGCTGGCCGTCGTAGACGTTGGCGATGTCCTTCAGGCGGATCACCCGGCCATCGCCCTGGGTCTTGACCACCAGCTCGGCGAAATCGGCGGCGCGTGCCACCGAATCGTTGGCGATGATCGCCGTGGTGGTGTTGCCGTCGCTGAGGAAGCCGGTGGGCGAGGTCACGTTGGCCGCGCGCACCGCATTGCGCAGGTCATCGGCGGTCAGGCCGAGGGCGTTCATCTGGCGCAGGTTGACGTCCACGCGCACGGCCGGCGTCGAGGCACCGGCGATGTCCACCGAGGCCACGCCGCTGATCTGGCGGATGCGCTGGGCCAGCAGCGAATCGGCGACGTTGTACAGCTCGTCGGCCGACTGCGTCTGCGAGGTCAGGGCGATGGCGATGACCGGATCGTCGTTCGGGTTCGCCTTCTGGTACATCGGCGAACCGAGCCCCGAGGGCAGGTCGGCCTGCGCCGAATTGATCGCGGTCTGCACGTCCAGTGCGGCCGAATCGATGTTGCGGTCGGACTGGAAGATCATGAACACCAGCGAGCTGCCTTCCGAGCTCGACGAGCGCATGCGGTCGATGCCCGGCAGCTGGCCGAGGTGGCGTTCCAGCGGCGCGGTCACCGTGGACGCCATGGTCGCCGCATCCGCGCCGGCCTGGTTGGCATGCACGAAGATCACCGGGATCTCGATGTTCGGCAGTGCCGACACGCCCAGCCGCAGATAGCAGATCACGCCGATCATGAACAGGCCGACGGCCAGCAGCGCGGTGCCGATCGGGCGGCGGATGAAGGGGCCGGACAGGTTCATCGTGCGGCCCCCCGCAGCAGCGGGGCGTGGATCATGCCTGCGGCTCCTGCAGCGTGCCGTCGCGCAGGGCGCGCTGCTCGCGGCGGCGTGCCATCCACTCCGAGAAGCGTTCCATGTACAGGTAGATCACTGGCGTGGTGTACAGCGTGACCAGCTGCGAGAGCAGCAGGCCGCCGACGATGGCGATGCCCAGCGGACGTCGCAGCTCCGAACCGATGCCGGTGCCCAGCGCCAGCGGCAGCGCGCCGAGCATGGCCGCGGCGGTGGTCATCATGATCGGGCGGAAGCGCAGCAGGCAGGCGCGGCGGATCGCTTCATGCGCGTTGGCACCGGCACGGCGCGCCTCGATGGCGAAGTCCACCATCATGATGCCGTTCTTCTTGACGATGCCGATGAGCAGCACGATGCCGACGATGCCGTCCACGGACAGGCTCAGGCCGCACACCATCAGCGCCAACAGAGCGCCGACACCGGCCGGCGGCAGGGTCGAGATGATCGTGATCGGGTGGATGTAGCTCTCGTACAGCACGCCCAGCACGATGTAGATGACCACCAGCGAGGCCAGCAGCAGCCACACCACGTCGGTCTGGCTGCCGGTGAACTCGGCCGCCTTGCCGATGAACTCGGCATGCAGGTGGGCCGGCATGTCCAGGCTGTCCTTGGTCTCTTCGATGGCCTTGACCGCATCGGACAGCGAGTAGCCCGGGGCGATGTTGAACGACACCGTCACCGCCGGCAGCTGCTGCTGGTGGCTGACCACCAGCGGCGCGCTGGTGACCTTGCTGTCGGCCAGCGCCGACAGCGGGATGATGTTGCCCGCACCGACGGTGATGCCGGTGTTCTGCGCGCCGATGCCGGTGGCGGTGGAGGAGTTGGACGAGGTGACCTGGCCGAAGCTGGTGGCGTTGGTGCCGGTCAGTGCGCCGGCACCGTTGGAGGCCACGGCCAGCTGTTCCATCAGCGCGGTGCTGGTACGGAACTCCGGTGCGACTTCCAGCACCACGCGGTACTGGTTGAGCTCGGTGAAGATGGTCGAGATCTGGCGCTGGCCGAACGCATCGTAGAGCGTGTCATCGATGGTCTGCATCGGCACGCCCAGCACGCTGGCCTTGTCGCGGTCGATGTTCAGCTCCAGGGCGCGGCCCTGGTTGGACAGGTTGTTGTCGACGTCGGCCAGTTCCGGGCGCTTGCGCAGCGCCTCGGTCAGGCGCGTGGCCTGGGTGGCCACGGTGGCCGAATCCACGTCCGACAGCGAGTACTGGTACTCGGTGGCGGCCACGCGGGTATCCAGGGTCACGTCCTGCACGGGCTTCAGATACAGCGCCACGCCGGGAATGCCGGCCACGGCCTTCTGCAGGCGCGGCAGGATCTCATCCAGGCCGTCACGCTCGCCGCGTTCCTTCAGCACGATCGACAGCTGGCCCTGGTTCAGCGTGGGGTTCATGCTGCCGGCGCCGATGAAGGCCGACACGCCGGTCACGTCCGGGTCCTGGCGCAGGGCTTCGGCCACCTGCCTGGTGCGCTGCTCCATCTGCGGGAAGGCGATGTTCTGGTCGGCCTGGACCACGCCGGTGATCAGGCCGGTGTCCTGTTCGGGCAGCAGGCCCTTGGGAATCAGCACGTACAGCAGCACGGTCAGCACCAGCGCACCGCCGGCCACGGCCAGGGTCAGGCGCTGGCGGCCCAGCACCCAGTCCAGGCTGTGCTCGTACAGGCCCACGGTGCGCGTCCACAGGTTCTGCTTGCCGGCCGCCGCTGCCCGCTCATGCGCGTCCTCGCCCTCGGGCAGGGCGTCGGGCTTGAGCAGGTAGGCGCACATCATCGGGGTCAGCGTCAGCGAGATCAGCATCGACAGCACGACCGCGATGCTCAGCACCCAGGCGAACTCATGGAACAGGCGGCCGGTGACGCCGGGCATCAGCAGCAGCGGCAGGAACACCGCCACCAGCGACACGGTCAGCGACAGCACGGTGAAGCCGATCTGGCGCGCACCGATCTCGGCCGCTTCCTTGCCACTCTTGCCTTGCTCGATGTAGCGGACGATGTTCTCGATCATCACGATCGCATCGTCGACCACGAAGCCGGTGGCCACCACCAGCGCCATCAGCGAAAGGTTGTCCAGCGACATGCCGGCGAAGGCCATCACCGCGAAGGTGCCGGCCAGTGACAGCGGCACCGCCACCGACGGAATGATGGTGGCCCAGAAACGCCGCAGGAACACGAAGATGACCGCCACCACCAGGCCGATGGTGAGGATCAGGGTGAACTGCACTTCATGCACCGAGGCGCGGATGGTCTCGGTGCGGTCGTTGAAGACTTCCAGGTGCACGTCAGCCGGCAGCACGCCCTGCAGCTGCGGCAGGATCGCGCGGATGCGCTCGACGGTCTGCACGATGTTGGCGCCCGGCTGGCGGCGCACTTCCAGCAGCACGGCCGGCTTGCCGTTGGCCCAGGCGGCCAGCTGGTCGTTCTCCACGCCATCGACCACGTCGGCCACGTCGGACAACCGCACCGGGCGGCCGTTCTTGTAGCTGATGATGGTGTCGCGGTATTCGGCGGCGCTGGCCAGCTGGTCGTTGGTGCCGATGCTGTAGGACTGGGTCTTGCCGTTCAACGAACCCTTGGGCGCATTGACGTTGGCCTGGGTGAGCGCGCTGCGCAGCTCCTCCATGGTCAGGCCCATGTTCGACAGCTGCGCCGGATTGACCTGGATGCGCACGGCCGGGCGCACGTTGCCGGCGATCGACACCAGGCCCACGCCCTGCACCTGCGACAGGCGCTGGGCGAGGATCGAGTCGGCGTAGTTGTTGACGTCACGCAGCGGGCGCGTGTCCGAGGTCAGCTTCAGGGTGACGATGGCCGCGTCGGCCGGGTTCACCCGGTTGTAGACCGGCTGGTACGGCAGCGAGGAGGGCAGGGTGGCCTGGCGGATCGCCGCCTGCACGTCCTGCGCGGCGATGTCGATGTCGCGGTCCATCGAGAACTGCAGGATGATCGTCGACAACCCCGCCGAGGAATCGGAGGTCATCAGTTCCAGCCCGGAGATCTGCCCGAACTGGCGCTCCAGCGGCGTGGTCACCAGCGAGGCCATGGTGGTCGCGTTGGCCCCCGGGTACTGGGTGGTGACCACCAGGCTGGGCGCATCGATTTCCGGCAGCGCCGACACCGGCAGCTTGCGGTAACCGAGGATGCCCAGCAGCAACAGACCCGCCATCAACAGCGAGGTAGCGATGGGACGGCGGATGAAGATCGTCGAAAAGCCCACGGACTGATCCTTGCTGGCGCTTCAATGGCAGCGCCGGCTGCGAGGCCGGCGCGAAAGGAAAGGGTGGCCTGCGCTCAGCGCGGGCCGCCACCACGACGGCCACCGCCGCCACTCTTCTGTTCGGCGGCCTTCAGTTCGGCCTCGGTCGGCGCGGCCGGGGTCTCGCCCGGCTTCAGCGCGGTCACCTTGCTGCCCGGCTTCAGGCGGAACTGGCCTTCGCTGACCACGCGCTCGCCGCCCTTCAGGCCTTCGGCGATCTGCACCTGGCTGTCGCCCACTTCCACGCCGCTGCGCACGGTCTGCATCTTCACCGTGTTGTCGCCCTGCACGACATAGACGTACTCGCCGTCCGGGCCGCGCAGCACCGCCTGGGTGGGGATGACCACGCCGCCGCCGATCGTGCGCAGCTGCATGCGCACGTTGACGAACTGGCCCGGCCACAGGCCGTTGTCGGTGTTGTCGAAGATCGCGCGGGCCTTGAAGGTGCCGCTGTCGGCGCTGATCAGGTTGTCGACCACGTCCAGCTTGCCGTCACCGGACAGCACGTGCGAGTCGGCGCGGTCCAGCGCGGCCACCGGCACGGCACCGGCGTTCTGCGCCTGGCGCACGTCGCCGAGCTGGCGCTCGGGCAGGTTGAACAGCACGTGGATCGGGTGGATCTGGGTGAGGGTGACCAGCGCGGTACCGGCGCTGACCACGTTGCCGGCGTCGACCGCGCGGATGCCGGCGATGCCCGAGATCGGCGCGGTGATGCGGGTGTACTGCAGCTGCACCTGCGCGGCACGCGCGCTGGCTTCGTTGGCGGCCACCGCGCTTTCGTACTGTGCCACTTGATTTCGCTGTGTATCCAGATCGGTCTTGGCGACGAACTGACGGTACTCCGGCGCATTGGAGCGCTGGTAGTTGGAACGCGCGGTGGCCAGCAGCGCTTCGTTCTGGCGCTTGGCGGCCACGGCCTGGTCGTAGCTGGCCTGGGCGCTGCGCGGGTCGATCTGTGCCAGCAGGTCACCCTGCTTCACTTCCTGGCCCTCGCGGAAATTGATGCTCATCAGCTGGCCGCCGACCTGCGGGCTGACCGTGACGGTGTTCATCGCGGTGACCGTGCCCAGCGCGCTGGCATACACCGGCACGTCCTGGCGCGTCGCATCGACCACGGTCACCGGCACCGGGCCGGCATCGGGATCCTCACCGCCCTGGCGCGCGCCTGCGGCCTGGCCACCGCCCTTGTCCTTGCCGCCACCGAGGACGCGTACGCCCACCACCGCCAGCACCAGCACTGCCACGACCAGCAGCACGATCTTCCAAACACGTGACATTCAAGGACTCCAAGAGGGCTGGACGGGGCGGACCCCGGGTGGCAATGCGCAAAGCATACCTGCGGCCCGCTACGTTTCCTGCATGACGTATGGGACGGGCGCTAAGACCGGGCGCGGCGGAGGAGGTTCCCGTGAGGACGGTGTTGGCCTACATTCAGGTGCAGACCCCTTCCGTGGAGACCCCCCGATGCGCCGTTCCCTGCTTCTGTCCGCCCTGCTGCTGGCCCTGCCGGCCCTTGCCCACGCCCAGCAGGCCGAGCGCCCGGAGGTGACCGCCGCCGCGCAGCGCCTGCAGGCCCAGGTGGTGGAGTGGCGGCGTGACTTCCACGCGCATCCGGAACTGTCCAACCGCGAGGAGCGCACCTCGGCCGAGGTCGCCAAGCGCCTGCGCGCGATGGGCCTGAAGCCGAAGACCGGCATCGCCCACCACGGCGTGGTGGCGATCATCGAAGGCGGCAAGCCGGGACCGAAGATCGCCCTGCGCGCGGACATGGACGCGTTGCCGGTGACCGAACAGACCGGCCTGCCGTTCGCCTCCAAGGCCACCGCGCAGTACCGCGGGCAGACCGTGGGCGTGATGCATGCCTGCGGCCACGATGCGCACACCGCCACCCTGCTGGGCGTGGCGCAGGCGCTGGTGGCAATGAAGAAGGACCTGCCGGGCCAGGTGATGCTGATCTTCCAGCCCTCCGAAGAGGGCGCACCGCCGCCGGAAGAGGGCGGTGCCGCGCTGATGCTGAAGGAAGGGCTGTTTGCCGACTTCAAGCCGGAGGCGGTGTTCGGCCTGCATGTGTTCTCCAGCGTACAGGCGGGCCAGATCGCGGTGCGCGGCGGCCCGCTGATGGCGGCGTCGGATCGTTTCGGCATCAAGGTGATCGGCCGCCAGACCCATGGCTCGGCACCATGGAACGGCGTGGACCCGATCGTGGCCAGCGCCGACCTGATCGGCACCGCGCAGACCATCGTCAGCCGCCGCACCAACCTGTCCAAGCAGCCGGCGGTGCTGACCTTCGGCGCGATCAACGGTGGCATCCGCTACAACATCATTCCCGATGAAGTGGAGATGGTCGGCACCATCCGCACTTTCGACGAGGGCATGCGCCAGCAGATCTTCGCCGACCTGCGCAACGTGGCCGAGCACACCGCGGCCGCGCACGGTGCCAAGGCGGTGACCGACATCTACGAGTCGGAAGGCAACCCGGCGACGGTGAACGACCCGGCGCTGACCGCGAAGATGCTGCCGAGCCTGCAGGCGGTGGTGGGCAAGGACAATGTGTACGAGCCGCCGCTGCAGATGGGTGCGGAGGACTTTTCGCTGTACGCGAAGGAAGTGCCGGGCATGTTCTTCTTCGTCGGTTCGACCAGCGTGGGCATCGATCCGGCGACGGCGCCGGCGAATCATTCGCCGAAGTTCCTGCTGGATGAGAAGGCGCTGGATGTTGGTTTCCGGGCGTTGATGCAGGTAAGCCTGGACTACTTGAACGGTGCCGCTACCCCGGCGGGGTGAGGGTTTCCGGCAGGGCTTGCAGCCCTGCACCCGCAGAATCAACCGCAACGTCAACGTCAAAGGCGATGCTGGATTTCTGTTGGTTGGGCGGGGCGGTGTGGGTGGGCAGGACACGCCGTAAACCCGTCCCTGAAGTGACCCCCTGAAGTTGGACAGTTGGGGATCAGGCGGCCAGTGCGGCCTGCTCCCGGTACTGTACCGGGCTCAAGCCCTTTAATTTCAAGCGGATACGATTCTCGTTGTAGTACCGGATGTACTCCACCAGCCCAGCTTCCAGGCTATCGACGCTGTCAAAGGTGTTCAGGTAGAAGAATTCCGACTTCAAGGTCCCGAAAAAGCTCTCCATGGCCGCGTTGTCCAGACAGTTGCCGCGCCGGGACATGCTTTGTTTCAGCGAGTGCTTTTCGAGCTTGTGGCGGTAGTTCTCGTGCTGGTAGTGCCAGCCTTGATCAGAATGGATCATCGGCCGATCTTCCGGTGAAAGCTTCTTGATTGCTTGGTCCAGCATCTCACCCACCAGGTCAAACACTGGCCGACGCTTCATCTGGTAAGCCACGATTTCGCCGTTGTAGAGGTCCATGATCGGCGAAAGATAGAGCTTCATGCCCTGCACCTTGAACTCGGTTACATCGGTCACCCACTTGCGATTGGGCATCTCAGCCTCAAACTGGCGGCCCAGGTCGTTGGGAACCACGACATTGGCCGCTCCCTTGAACGCGCGATAGCGCTTGATGCGTACCCGCGAGCGCAGGCCCAGTTCGGTCATCAGCCGCTGGACCCGCTTGTGGTTGATGGCTTCGCCCTGATTGGCCAGCTCCAACGTTATGCGGCGGTAGCCGTAGCGCCCTTGGTGCTTGTCGTAGATCGAGCGGATGCGCTCACGCAGTTCCTCCTCGCCCCCGTCGGGATGGGCCAAGGCATTGATCTGGTAATAGAACGTGCTGCGAGAGAGCTCAGCCGCCTCGAGCAACAGCGGCAGCGCGTAGGTCTGCCTCAATCCTTGGATGGCTTGCGC
>JAFAFD010000480.1 GCA_023423675.1 Pseudomonadota bacterium
AAAGCCTCCCTGGTGAAATCAGCGCTGTGGAACCACCCGATCCCATCCCGAACTCGGAAGTGAAACGCAGCTGCGCCGATGGTAGTGTGGCTCAAGCCATGCGAGAGTAGGTCATCGCCAGGGTTTACACCCAAAACCCCGCTGCTGACGCAGCGGGGTTTTTCTTTGCGCGCAGATAAGCGCGGCGGGGGCGTTGCCGCGCGTCGCGCGGTGCCAACCAAGGTTGGCGGCTACCAACGGCGAACCCGGTAGATCCACGCCACGCGTGTATGGATCGCCCCACCGCGCACAAAAAAAGCGGCGCCCCGTGGGGCGCCGCCTGGACCTCAACACTGTTCAGTCGAGCATGGCTCGGCTTTACGGGGCCGCAGCCTTGTTCTTCATCATCTCGTCGCGGGCGGCCTTGAAGGGATTGCCTTCGTACCAGTTCGGCCAGCGATCGCCGCCTGCCAGTTCCTTGCCCACGCCGTACATCAGTTCCAGGTCTTCCACAGTGCCATCCAGCTTCCAGGTGGACGCATCGAACTCATCCTTCGGCCCGTGGTAGCGGTTGTTGCCGTAATCGGTCGCCGCCTTGCGGCCCGCGTCGACGCCACCGTCGCGCAGGTCCTCGCCACCGTCGGCATACAGCGCCGGCACGCCGGCCTTGGCGAAGTTGAAGTGGTCCGAACGGAAGTAGAAGCCGCTCTGCACCGAGGTCTCGCCGTGCAGGGTGCGATCCTGGGCGGCCGCCAGCGGCTTGAGGATGTCCTCCAGCTCGGAACTGCCGAAACCGGTCACCGTCACGTCCTTGGCACGGCCGGCCACCGACATCGCGTCGATGTTGATCACGCCGGCAATCTTGTCCAGCGGGAAGGTCGGGTGGGCCACGTAATACTTGGAACCCAGCAGGCCGGACTCCTCCAGGGTCACGGCCAGGAACACCACCGAACGCTCCGGCTTCGGATCCTGGTGGGCCATGGCTTCGGCCACTTCGAGAATGCCGGCCACGCCGGTCGCGTTGTCGACAGCACCGTTGTAGATGTTGTCGCCTTCCTCGCCCTCATGCTTGCCCAGGTGGTCCCAGTGGGCCATGTACAGCACGGCTTCGTCGGCACGCTTGCTGCCCGGCAGCACGCCCACCACGTTGCGCGACTGCTTCTGCGCGATCTGGCTCTTCAGGTCGACCGCAGCGGTGGCCTTCAGCGGGACCGGCTTGAAGCCGCGCTTGCTGGCGTCCTTGTAGGCCTGCGCCAGGTCCAGGCCGGCCCCGGCAAACAGCGCCTTGGCGGCGTCCGCACTCAGCCAGCCCTGCACCGGGATGCGCGCTTCCGGATCATCCTTGGCCGGCAGGTCGTACTGCGGGCCGGCCCAGGAGTTCTTCACCACATCCCAGCCATAGGAAGCACCGGCGGTGTCGTGCACGATCAGCGCGGCGGCGGCACCCTTGCGGGCGGCTTCCTCGAACTTGTAGGTCCAGCGCCCGTAATAGGTCATGCGCTTGCCGTCGAACAGCTTCTCGTCGCCGACATGGAAGCCCGGGTCGTTGACGAACATCACGACCGTCTTGCCCTTCCAGTCCTGGCCGGCGTAGTCGTTCCACTTCTGCTCCGGCGCATCCACGCCATAGCCGACGAACACGAGGTCACTGGCATCGACCTTCACTTCGGCCTCGCCGGTACGGGTGCCCACCACCATGTCGGTGCCGAACTTCAGCTCGGTGGTCTTGCCACCCTGGGTGATCTTCAGCACGGTCGATTCGTCGGCCGTGGTCTCGGTCATCGGCACGTCCTGGAACCAGCTGTCACCGTTGCCCGGCTGCAGGCCGATGCGCTGCATCTGGTCGCGGATGTAGTTGACCGTCAGTTCTTCGCCCTTGCTGCCCGGGGCGCGGCCTTCGAATTCGTCCGAAGCCAGCGTCTTGACCATCTCGCTGAAGTCGGCGGCGTTGATGCCGGGCGAGAAGGTGTGGGCTGCCGGCGTGGCGGCAGCATCGGGGCTGGCGGCAGGCGCCGGCGTGGAAGTGTCTTCGCCTTTGCAGGCACTGAGCGCGGCCGCGGCGGCCAGGCACAGGAGGAGTTTGCGGGGCATCGTCGTTTCCTGGATACACGAGGGATGGCCACGCCGGGCGCGGCCGGTGAAGGGGAGCATTCCCCGTACTGCAGCGCCGGGGACTCAGTCCGCCGGCGCGGTATCGGTGTCGAACGGGATCGGCTCGGCACCGGTGACCGGCCCGACGCGTGCGCTGCGGTGCACGTACAGCACCACCTCGCGTTCGAACAGCAGCGGGCCTTCGACCACGGCGTTGGGGCCGATGATCACGCGCGGCTTGCGGCTGGCGGTGAGCGAAACGCTGAAGTTGGGCTTGCGCACGCGCAGGCCGCCACCGACCTGCGAGCCGATGCCCACGGTGATGTCACCGTTGACCGTTTCCACGTCCTTGCGCACGCGGCTGCTGACCAGGCCGATGCCACCATTGACCGTTTCCACGCCGCCTTCGATCTGGCTGCCGTGGTCGCTGAAGATGCTGCCGTTGACCGTGCTGACATCGCCCTGGGCGATGACTTCACGGCCCAGGCGCACGCTGCCGTTGACCGTCTCGATGCTGCCGGTGCGGGCGCGGTCGGCCACGGTGACGCCGCCGTTGACGGTGTCGATGCTGCCGGTTTCCACTCCTTCACCAACGCGGATGCCGCCGTTGACGGTGTCCAGCTTGCCGTAGCGCTGGCCCGGGTCGGCGCTGATGCTGCCGTTGACCTTGCTGATGTTGTCCTGCGCGCCAAGCGGGCCGGCGACCAGCAGTGCGCCCAACAGCAGCGGAATGGAGAGCGTTTTCATGGGGGACCTCGTTGTTGTGCGGCTGGCAGGCCGCGTGCGTTGATGTCACCATTCCCCGGCACCCCCTGCAACTGCCTGAAGTCACTGGAAAGCCCTTGCGCAACAACGTCTTCCCCTCACGCCGACATCACACCGCCGCTGCCCGCGCCGGGCGTTGCCTGTTGCTGGGGCTGGCATTGGCGCTGGCCGCTCCCCTGCCGGGCAGCGCGCAGACCGCTTCTACCCGCGAGGCCGAGCGCAAGCTGCAGAAGCTGCGTACCGAACTGAAGGGCGTGGCGCAGGAGCGCCGGCAGATCGAGGGCCAGCGCGGCCAGGCCTCACGGCAGCTGCGCGATGCCGACGAAAAGGTTGCCCGCAGCGGCCGGGCACTGGCCCAGACCGAAACCGCGCTGCGCGAGCAGAACCAGGCCCTGGCCGAAGCCGAACAGCGCCGCGCCACCCTGCAGGCCAACCTGGCCCAGCAGAACCGCGAGTTGGCCGGGCTGCTGCGCGCGGCCTACCAGCTGGGCAACCATGCCCCGCTGAAGCTGCTGCTGTCGCAGGACACGGTGGCCGATGCCAACCGTGCCCTGGCGTACCACCGCTACCTGCAGCGCGAGCGCGCGCAGCGCATCGCCACCCTCACCGGCGACCTGAAGGAACTGGAGACGCTGCAGGCGCAGATCGCCGAGCGCAGACAGACCCTGGAGGGCGCACAGCGCGACCAGAAGCAGCAGGCGGCCTCGCTGGCGGCAGATCGCCGCGATCGTGCGCAGACCGTGGCCTCGCTGGAAGAACGCTTCAAGGATCGCCGCGAGAAGGAACAGGCGCTCGGCCAGGATGCCAAGGCGCTGGAAACGCTGCTGGCCAACCTGCGTGCGGCCGCCGCCCGCGCCGAGGCCGAACGCCGTGCCGCCGCCCGCAAGGCCGCCGCCGAAAAGGCCGCTGCCGAAAAGGCCGCACGCCAGGCCAAGGCTGAAGGGCGCCCGCCGCCGCCGACCAAGGTCCCGCCGGCCGTGGCCTCCGCGCCTGCGCCGAAGGTGGGCGGGCTGGGCTGGCCGCTGTCGGGCAACCTGCTGGCCCGCTATGGCGCCAAGCTGCCCGACGGGCGCACCAGCAGCGGCGTGCTGATCGGCGCGCCCGCCGGCAGCACCGTCACCGCCGTGGCCGATGGCACCGTGGTGTTCTCCGACTGGATGACCGGCTACGGGATGATCCTGATCGTCGACCACGGCAACGGCTACATGAGCCTGTACGCACACAACGACACCCTGCTGAAGGATGCCGGCGCGCGCGTGAGCCGTGGCGACGCCGTGGCCAAGGTCGGCAATTCCGGTGGCCAGGGCGTGACCGCGCTGTACTTCGAGCTGCGCCGCGGCGGACAACCGGTCAACCCGGACAGCTGGCTGCAGCGGCGCTGAATCGACGCTGCTGCGACCGGGCCGGATTCAACGGGAATTTAGCCACGCTTCGCGCATAATCGGGGCATGTGCCTTGGGCACGATGCCACCGTCGACAGGAGTGATCCATGCGCGCAGCCCGTACCGCCACCCTCTTGCTGGCCCTGATGCCAGCGCTGTCCTGGGCGCAGCAGACTGCGCCGGCCGCCACCGATACCTCCGGCCAGGCAGCGAGCAACGAGGAGGCGGTGACCTCGAAGGTGCCGCTGGAAGACATCCGTCGTTTCGTCTCGGTCTACAACGCAGTCCGCGCGGCCTATGTCGATCCGGTCGATGACAACAAGCTGATGCAGTCGGCCGTGCGCGGCCTGCTGCTGGATCTCGATCCGCACAGCACCTACTTCAACAAGGAAGATGCCGAGGCCTTCGACGAGCAGGCCAACGGTGCCTACGAAGGCATCGGCGTGGAGCTGCAGCAGCAGCCCGACAACGCCAGCATGAAGGTCATCTCGCCGATCGACGACACGCCGGCGGCCAAGGCCGGCATCCTCGCCGGTGACCTGATCATCGCCATCGACGGCAAGCCGATCAGCGCCATCGATGCCAGCGAGCCGCTGCGTGGCCCGGCCGGCAGCAAGGTGGTGCTGACCATCGTGCGCGACGGCAAGCCCAAGCCGTTCGATGTCAGCCTGACCCGGCAGACCATCCGCGTGACCAGCGTGAAGAGCCGCATGCTCGAACCGGGCTACGGCTACATCCGCCTGAGCACGTTCCAGGCCGATACCGGTTCTGATTTCCAGAAGCACGTGCAGCAGCTGCAGAAGCAGGCCGGTGGCCAGCTCAAGGGCCTGGTGCTGGATCTGCGCAGCAACCCGGGTGGCCTGCTGACCGCCGCGGTGCAGGTGGCCGATGACCTGCTCGACAAGGGCAACATCGTCAGCACCCGCGGCCGCATCAGCATCAGCGATGCACGCTTCGATGCGACGCCGGGCGACCTGCTGAAGGGCGCGCCGGTGGTGGTGCTGGCCGACGCCGGTTCGGCCAGTGCGTCCGAAGTGCTGGCCGGTGCGCTGCGCGACAACAAGCGTGCGCGCGTGGTCGGCAGCCGGACCTTCGGCAAGGGCTCGGTGCAGACCGTGCTGCCGCTGGACAACGGCGATTCGGTCAAGCTGACCACCGCGCGCTATTACACGCCCAGTGGCAAGTCGATCCAGGCCACCGGCATCGTGCCCGACGTGGAACTGAAGCCGGCGCCGACGCCGGAAGAAGATGCACTGCCGGCCAGCCTGAGTGATTACAGCGAGGCGACCCTGCCGGGCCACCTGCGCGGTGACGACGAAGGTACCGAGGGCTACCGCGCCGGTGCGGTGCTGCCGGGCGATGGCCCGATCAACGATGCCCTGGCCGAACTGAAGAACCCGGGTTCGGTGGCCACCCGCCTGAAGGCCGAAGCGGCCAAGGCCGATGCCGAGAAGGCAACGAAGGCCGCGGCCGCCAAGCCTGAGGCGAAGCCCGATGCGAAGGCAGAGCCCAAGCCCGAGCCCAAGCCCGCGGCCAAGCCGGCCGAAACCCCGGCCAAGCCCTGAGGTAGCGCCGGGCCATGCCCGGC
>JAFAFD010000491.1 GCA_023423675.1 Pseudomonadota bacterium
GCGGCGCCGCCGGCGGCAGCACCGGTGCGACGACGACGGCGGCGACGCTTGCGCGGTGCCCCACCCTCTTCGTCCCCGCCCTCGGTGTGGATGGCATCCAGCGACGATTCCAGCTCATGCCCGGACTGCGCCTGCGCTTCGCGCCAGAACGCCACGTCGGCTTCGTGCTCGGCCGAGGCGACCTGGCGCAGGGCCAGGAAGTCGAACGCGGCGCGGAAGCGCGGATGGGTGAGCGTGCGGAACACGCGCTTGCGCTGGCGCGAGCTGAAGCGCGACTGCAGCAGCCAGATTTCCTGCATCGGCAGCGAGAAGCGGCGCGGCAGGGCGATGGTGCTCAGCTGCTGCACGGTGACCCGGTCCGCGGCGCGACGCTGCGCCTCTTCCGGGGCGACACCCTGCTTGAGCAGGCTGGCCTGGGCACGGCAGTACGCCGGCCACAGCAGCAGTGCGAACAGGAACGCCGGCGAGACCGGCTCGTCGTTGGCCACGCGCGCATCGGTGTTGGCCAGGCCTTCCACCAGCATGCGGCGCAGCGCACCGGTACGGTTGGACTTGAGGGCCTTGGCGCTTTCGGGGAACAACACGTCGAACAGGCCGTAACGTTCCAGGCCTTCGAAGCTGGCGACGCCGTGCCCGGACAGGAACAGCTTCAGCACTTCTTCGAACAGGCGCGCCGGGGCGGCCTCGTTGAGCAGGTTGGCCAGGTGCGGGATCGGTGCGGCGGTGCCTTCTTCGATCTGGAAGCCGAGCTTGGCAGCCAGGCGCACGGCACGCAGCATGCGCACCGGGTCTTCCTGGTAGCGCTGCACCGGATCGCCGATGAGCTTCATCAGGCGCGCCTGCACGTCTTCGAAGCCGCCGGTGTAATCGCGCACCGAGAAATCCTCGATGGCGTAGTACAGGGCGTTGCAGGTGAAGTCGCGGCGGACGGCATCGTCTTCGATGGTGCCGTACACGTTGTCGCGCACGAGCATGCCGTTTTCCATTTCGCGGTCGCCGCTGCCGTCATCGCTGTTGGCGCGGAAGGTGGCGACTTCGATGATCTCGCGGCCGAAGACCACGTGGGCCAGGCGGAACCGGCGTCCGATCAGGCGGCAGTTGCGGAACAGCTGCTTGACCTGTTCTGGCGTGGCGTCGGTAGCCACGTCGAAATCCTTGGGGCGGCCATTGACCAGCAGATCGCGCACGGCGCCGCCGACAAGGTAGGCGCCGAAGCCGGAATCGCGCAGGCGGTACAGCACGCGCAGAGCGTTCGGGCTGATGTCCTTGCGGGAGATCGTGTGCTGGTCGCGCGGGATGACGCGCAGGCTGAACGGTGATGGAGCAGAGGAATTGATGTTGGCGCTTCCGGTTGAAGTTTCGGGATTGCCCAATGGCATCGAGGTGCATATACTAGCGCTCCTGCCTCGGCAGCGACAATTTTATGCTCCCTTCGTCTAGTGGTTAGGACGTGGCCCTCTCAAGGCTAAAACAGGGGTTCGAGTCCCCTAGGGAGCACCAGTCGCAGCAGCAGGAACCGAAAAAGCCCGCCTTCGTGCGGGCTTTTCTGTTTTCCGGGGTTTGTGGCTTCGGGTGCTTGGTCGCTGTGGCGCCTCTTTGCTCCTGCGCTTGAGGGGGCGGGCCACCCTGGCCTGGACACGCAAAAGCCCTTCCATGGTGCTCGATGGCGCCATCCATGGCGCCAACGGTCCACGCCAGGGTGGCCCGCCCCCTCCTGACAGTTTCCCGCGACGGCGGCAAGAACAGCCTCGCTCCTCCGCAGCTAATTCAACTCCGACGCGCAGACCTGCGTCCGCCACCCGCAATGTGTGGAGAGGCGGCAGGCCAGCCGATCCAGGACCGTTGGCGCCATGGATGGCGCCATCGAGCCCCCATGGATGGGTTCACGGCGTGTCCTGGATCGGCTGGCCTGCCGCCTCCCCCACGGAGAAAGGAGGCGCTGAAACGCAGACCCGCCGTCAGCCTTCCATCTGCTCCAGTTCCTTGCCCTTGGTTTCGCGCACGTAGCGGACCACGAAGAAGATGGAGAGGAAGGCGGCGACCGTATAGATGCCGTAGGCGCCGGCCAGGCCGATGCCGGCCAGCAGCATCGGGAAGGTGACCGTGATGGCGAAGTTCGACGTCCACTGCGCCGCACCGGCCACCGCCAGCGCCGAGCCGCGGATCTGGTTCGGGAACATCTCGCCCAGCATCACCCACATCACCGGGCCCCACGACATGTTGAAGAACACCACGTAGACGTTGGCCGCCACCAGCGCCAGCCGGCCCATGCCGTCAGACAACTGCAGCCTGCCATCGACCAGGCTGCCGCTGGCAAAGGCCACCACCATCAGCGCCAGCGCAATGGCCATGCCGACCGAACCGACCCACAGCAGCGGCTTGCGGCCGATGCGGTCGATCAGCAGCACCGTCACCAGGCAGGCACCGATGCTCAGCGCGCCGGACAGCACGTTGATCAGCAGCGCATCGTTTTCCGAGAAGCCCACCGCCTGCCACAGCACCGCGCCGTAGTAGAACACCACGTTGATGCCCACCAGCTGCTGCAGCACCGCCAGGCCGATACCCACCCAGACGATGCTGCGCAGGCGCCCCGTGGTCTTGTCCTTCAGGTCGGCAAAGCTCGGCCGGTGCTGGTCCTGGGCCAGGCTGCCCTCGATCTCGCTGCGCTTGGTGCGGGCCTCGGCCGCGCCGTACAGCTTCACCAGCACCGCCTCGGCCTGCGCCTGGCGCCCCTTGGCGACCAGGAAGCGCGGGCTTTCCGGGATGGCCAGCAGCAGCACCAGGAACAGCAGCGACGGAATCGCCTGCATCCAGAACATCCAGCGCCATGCCTCCTGCCCCAGCCACAGCACCTCGGTGGAGGCACCGGCCGCGCGGGCCAGCAGGAAGTTGCTGAGGAACGCCGCGAACAGGCCGCTGATGATCGCCATCTGCTGCACCGTGGCCAGCTTGCCGCGGTAGCGCGCCGAGGCTACTTCGGCGATGTAGGCCGGCGACATCACACTGGCCGCACCCACCGCGAAGCCGCCGACCATGCGCGCGGCCACGAACAGCCACGAGGCATGCGCCGCGCCGGCACCCAGCGCCGACAGCAGGAACAGCACCGCCGAGATGATCAGCACGCTGCGCCGGCCCAGCAGGTCACCCAGGCGCCCGGCCACGAACGCGCCGATCGCGCAGCCCAGCAGCATCGATGCCACCTCGAAGCCAAGGGCCGCCTCGCTGGAATTGAACGCCTGGCGCAGGCCGTCGACCGTACCGTTGATCACGCCACTGTCGAAGCCGAACAGGAAGCCACCGAGGGTGGCCACGCAGCTGATCAGGACGATGAAGGCAGTGTTTTCGCCGCGCGTGCCGGCGTTTGCAGGAATCGCTGTGGACATTGGGTCTTCCGCGAAAGAGGTGGGCCGGCCGCTCAGCGCAGCAGGTACTGGTTCAGCAGGTTCTCATAGGCTTCCTGCCGGCCGCTACGCTGGCGCGGTTCGCCGGCCTGCTGGGCGTGGGCGCAGAGGTCGTCCAGGCTGAGCTGGCCGGCGGCGAAGGCCTGACCCGGGCCGTGGTCGAAGCTGGCATAGCGCTCGCGCCGCCACGACTCCAGCGGCGAGGCCTGCAGCAGCGCATGGGCCACTTCCAGGCCGCGGGCGAAGGCATCCATGCCGCCGATATGGGCCAGGAACAGGTCCTGCGGGTCGGTCGACTCGCGGCGCACCTTGGCATCGAAGTTCAGGCCGCCATGGCCCAGCCCGCCCTGCCGCAGCACCACCAGCATGGCGCCGACGGTGTCGTAGAGGTCGGTCGGGAACTGGTCGGTGTCCCAGCCGTTCTGCGGGTTGCCGCGGTTGGCGTCGATGCTGCCCAGCAGGCCGGCATCGGCGGCCACTTGCAGGTCGTGGGCGAAGGTATGCCCGGACAGGGTGGCGTGGTTGGCCTCGATGTTCAGCTTGAAATCGCCGTCCAGCCCGTGCTCGCGCAGGAAGCCGACCACGGTGGCACTGTCGAAGTCGTACTGATGGTGCATCGGCTCCATCGGCTTGGGCTCGATCAGGAACGTGCCCTGGAAGCCGATGCTGCGGCCGTGGTCGCGGGCGGCGGCAAGGAACCGGGCCAGGTGCGCCTGTTCGCGTTTCATGTCGGTGTTGAGCAGGCAGGCATAGCCTTCACGGCCACCCCAGAACACGTAGTTGCTGCCGCCCAGCGCCACGGTGGCCTCCAGCGCCGCACGCACCTGCACCGCCGCGCGCGCCACCACCGCGAAATCAGGGTTGGTGGCCGCACCGTTCATGTAGCGCGGGTGCGAGAACAGGTTGGCCGTGCCCCACAGCAGCTGCATGCCGGTCTGCTGCTGGCGCTGGCTGGCCAGCTCGACCATGTGCGCGAGGTTGGCGCGGTACTCGCCGATGTCCTCCGCGTCCGGCGCCAGGTCCACGTCATGGAAGCACCAGTACGGCACGCCCAGCTTGGTGAAGAACTCGAAGGCGGCATCGCAGCGCGCCTCGGCACGGGCCAGCGCGGTATCGCCGTGGTCCCACGGGTAGGCACGGGTACCCGGCCCGAACGGGTCCTGGCCGGCGCCGCAGAAGCTGTGCCAGTAGGCCACGGCAAAGCGCAGGTGCTCGGCCATGCTGCGCCCGCCGATCTGCTTCTGTGCGTCGTAGACCTTGAAGGCCAGGGGGTTGTCGGAGTCGCGGCCCTCGAAGGGAATGCGACCGATGCCGGGGAAGTACTCACGCTGACCTACATGGAACGGGGTTGCCATGGACGATGCTTCCTTCTTCGGGATCAGGGCAGGCGCTGCTGGAACAGCGGCGTCAACGCCTGCAGGTGGTGGACGAAACGCTGGTAACCGGCCTCGTACGCGGCCGCGCGGGTGGGATCGGGCTGGGCGGCCAGTGCGGGGTCGAACTGCAGGTGCGCATCGACCAGGTCGGCCAGCGCCTGGCCCTGCCCTTCGCACAGCCACAGCGCCTGCAGCGCGGCCCCGAAGGCGGCGCCTTCGGCCTGCACCGGCACGGCCACCGGCAGCTGGAACAGATCGGCGATCAGCTGGCGCCAGGCCGGGCTGTTGGCACCGCCCCCGGTCAGCACCAGGCGCTGGCCGCGCAGGCCGCCTTCAACCAGCGCGTCGTAGCCGAGGCGCAGGCTGTAGCTGGCGCCTTCCATCGCGGCGCGGTAGAGGTTGGCCGGGGTCAGGTTGTGCAGGTCCAGCCCATGCAGGGCGCCGCGCGCCAGCGGCAGGTCCGGGCTGCGCTCGCCATTGAAGAACGGCAGCATCACCAGCCCATCGGCGCCGGGCGCGCTCTGCGCCAGCAGGGTTTCGCATTGCGCCGGCGACTGCCCCAACAGTGCGGCCGTCTGGCCGGTGGCGACCGTGCAGTTCATCGTGCAGATCAGCGGCAGCCAGCCGCCATCGGAAGCGCAGAACGCGGCCCAGCGCCCCTGCGCATCCACGCAGGGCGTGGCGCGCCAGGCGAACAGCGTGCCCGAGGTGCCCAGGCTCATGCTCAGCCGCCCCTCGCGCACCGCGCCGGTGCCGATGGCCGCCATCATGTTGTCGCCGCCGCCGACCGCCACGCGGGTATCGGCCGGCAACCCCAGCAGCGCGGCGATCGCCGGCAGCAGGGAGAAGCCCTGTTCCGGGCCGACCAGCGGCGGCAGCAGCGCGGCCAGGTCACGCCGCTCGTCGGTGGCGGCCAGCATCGCCGGCGACCAGGTGCGGCGGCGCACATCCAGCCAACCGGTGCCTGAGGCGTCACCGGCCTCCATGAAACGCTGGCCGGTCAGCCAGAGATTCAGATAGTCGTGCGGCAGGGCGATGCCATCCAGCGCCGCGTCCACCTCCGGCCGGTGCTGCCGGGTCCAGCGCAGCTTGGAGGCCGTATAGCCCACCCGCAGGTCGTTGCCGGCTTCGGCGATGCTGGCCGCGGGCCCGCCCATGGCGGCGGTGATCGCCTCGCATTCGGCGCCGGTGCTGGTGTCGCACCACAGCTTGACCGGGCCCAGCGCGCGGTTGTCGCGGCCCAGCGGGACGAAGCCGTGCTGCTGGCCGGACACCGCCAGCCCGCGCACCCGCGCCCGCACCGGCCCCGGCAGGGCCTGAATCGCCTCGACCAGCGCCTTCACCCAGTCGGCGGCGTTCTGTTCGCGGCCACCATCGGCCGTTGCCGCCAGTTCCAGCGGCCGTGCCTGCTGCGCCAGCACCGTGCGTGTCGCCGCGTCGTAGGCGATCACTTTCACGCTCTGCGTGCCGGCGTCGATGCCCAGATACACGCTCATGCCCTGCACGTCCCTGCGATCCGCACTGCTTCACCGCCAGATGTCCACCGATGGACATCGAGTCTGCCGGGGGCTTCCCCGGCTTGGCAATGTGCAGTGCCGCAAAGTGCCGCTGCGCGGTGGCCGCATGCGCTTGCCGCCTGTGCAGAATCGTCAGCGCGCAGGGTGCCGGTGCGTGCAACGGCAGCGCGCGCGTTCAACCTGTTCTAGAATTGTCCGCTTGAAGACGGATCTGCCTCCCCCCTTATGCCCTTTGTCGTCACCGAAAACTGCATCAAGTGCAAACACACCGATTGCGTGGAAGTGTGCCCCGTGGACTGCTTCCACGAAGGCCCGAACTTCCTGGTGATCGACCCGGACGAGTGCATCGACTGCACCCTCTGTGAGCCGGAGTGCCCGGTCAACGCGATCTTCCCGGAGGACGATGTCCCGGCCGGCCAGGAAGTGTTCGTGGGCCTCAATGCCGAGCTCGCCAAAGAGTGGCCGGTGCTGACCGTGCGCAAGGATCCGCCCGCCGATGCCGGCGAGTGGGACGGCAAGCCGGACAAGCTGCCGCTGCTGGAGCGCTGAGAAGCGCCTGTTGCGGCAACGAAAAGGGCGCCTTGCGGCGCCCTTTTCTGTGGGTGGTGCCAAGAGCAGAAGGTAGCGCCGGGCCATGCCCGGCGGAACCTCCACCGGCGCTTACTGCGCCAGCTTCGCCTTCAGTGCGGCAATCAGCTTCACCGGGGCTTCGGCGGTGGCCGGCATGCCACGCGGGTCGACCGCGGAGATGTAGGCACCGGCATCGACGGCAACCACGCGGACCAGGAAGTTGCTGCCTTCATAGGCCACGTCATAGGAGCCCAGCAGCTGCGCGCGGCTGGCGATGGTCACGCCTTCGACGCCTTCCAGCGCGGTGCCGACCTTGCCGAAAGCCTCTTCCTTGCTGCCCGGGATGGTGAAACCGCTGTTGCCAGCAGCCGGGGCGGCAGCGGCGGCCGGAGCAGCCGGAGCCGCCGGCTTGGTGGCCGAGCTCAGCGCCGGCACCTGGTTGCCACCGGCGCCTGCCGGGACGTTCAGATCCGGCGGCACTTCCAGCGGACGCATTTCGGGAGCCAGGGCGTAATCACCCTTGGCGCCGCGCTTGAAGCAGCCGGTGGTACCGGCAGCGACGGCGACGGCAAGCAGGGCGTAGGACAGCACGCGGACAGTGGAAACGGATTGACGCATGTGGATCTCCTGGATCAGGCCACGACAACAGGTCAGTGGCTGGAAAGGGCTTCAAGGGCGGCGATGTCACCGGCGAGATGGTCGGCCGCGGGCTGGTGTGCGGCCGAAAGCGGCAGCAGCGGCAGGCGCAGGTCATGGCCGATGCCGATGCGGCGCAGCAGCGCCTTGACCGGGATCGGGTTCGGCTCGACGCCGCAGAAATGATGGAACGGCTGCAGGCGCGCATCCCAGGCTTCGGTGGCGTCATGTTCGTGGGCGGCGGCCAGCGCGCACATGCGGCGGTAGGCACCGGGCAGCGCGTTGGAGCCGACCGAGATCAGGCCGGCCATGCCGGCCTGGATCGAGCGGGCGGCGGTGCCGTCATCGCCACTGAGCACGGCGAACTCCGGACCGGCCAGGGCCAGCAGGGCCTGCACGCGCCCCATGTCGCCCACCGCTTCCTTGATGGCGACGATGTTCGGGTGGCTGGCGAGCTCGGCCACGGTCTGCGGCAGCATGTCGCAGCCGGTGCGGCCGGGCACGTTGTACAGCACCACCGGCAGGCCGCCCTGGTCGGCCACGGCGCGGTAATGCGCGATCAGGCCGGTCTGGGTGGGCCGCACGTACGGCGGGGTCACCACCAGGGCGTGGGTGGCGCCGAGCGCGGCGGCGCGGCGGGTCTGCTCGATGGTTTTGGCGGTGCCCGACAGGCCGGTGCCGGCCAGGACCGGGACACGGCCGGCGATGGTTTCGACCGCGCTGGCCAGCAGCTGGTCGTATTCGGCATCGGACAGAGTTGCGGCTTCGCCGGTCGAGCCGGCGACGACGACGCCTTGGACGCCGCCCTCCAGCTGCAGGTGCAGCAGGCGCTGCCAACCGTCGGGATCGAGGGAGCCGTCGGCCCGGAACGGGGTCGCCAGCGCGGTGATGAGGCCGGAAAGGGACAAGGACGTACTGCTCTTGGCTGGGGAGGGAGACGCCCGCCACGACAGGCCGGGAGCACCTGAATGTTACTTGCGGCGCGAAAGCACGGGCAAGTATGCTGGACACCGGTGGATTCCCGCCCCCGGCGGGCATTCAGACTCACGCCTTGCATTACCCGGAATCGCCTTGACCGACACCACCCCGCGCCCCGCGCCGAGCGAAAACCACCTCCTGATCAACGCCTACACGACGCATCCGGAGTCCCCCCTGCTGTCCGTCACCCGCCGCATCGCCGACAGCGGCTGCAATCTGGTGGACGCGCGCCTGGCCACGGTCGGCCGCGATGTCTCGGTCACCGCCCTGGCCACCGGCTCCTGGGATTCGGTCGCCAAGCTGGAAGCGATGCTGACCCGGCTCGAGCGCGAGGAAGGCCTGAAGCTGGTCTGGTACCGCACCGAGGCCAAGCAGGCGCAGTCCAACCTGCTGCCGTACATCGTCGAAGTGATCGCCGCCGACAAGCCGGGCATCCTGTTCCAGCTGGCCGATTTCTTCGACCGCCAGGGCATCACCATCGAGACCCTGCAGAGCACGCGTTACCGCGCCATGCAGACCGGTGCTGAAATGTTCAGCGCGCAGGTCACCATCGGCGTGCCGGCCAACATGCACATCGCCGCGCTGCGCGACGATTTCCTCGAGTTCTGCGACCACCTGAATCTGGACGCGATCATGGACCCGATGAAATTCTGATCGGACGTGCGGATTTTCGCGCGCCTCTCACGGGCGCGTGGCGTTTCATGCAATTGTCGTAGAAACAACCCAGGCTCGACAGAAGGACCTCATGAACAACGGCGATACCCTGGACAGCACCACCCTTTCCCTGCCGCTGGCCCTGTCCGGCGGCGACCAGTCCACCCTCGGCGACTACGCCGGCCAGTGGCTGGTGCTGTACTTCTACCCCAAGGACAGCACCCCCGGCTGCACCACCGAAGGCATCGACTTCAACGCGCTGCTGCCGGAATTCAAGAAGGCCGGTGCGGTCGTGCTCGGCGTCTCCCGCGACTCGGTCAAATCCCACGACAACTTCTGCGCCAAGCAGGGATTCAACTTCCCGCTGGTCAGTGATGCCGACGAAGCGCTGTGCACCGCCTTCGACGTCATCAAGATGAAGAACATGTACGGCAAGCAGGTACGTGGCATCGAACGCAGCACCTTCCTGATTTCTGCCGACAGCCAACTCGTGCAGTCCTGGCGCAAGGTCAAGGTCGCCGGCCATGCCGACGCCGTGCTTGCCGAACTGAAGGCCGCCCAATCCAAGTGAGTTCCAACGCCCACTGTGTCCGCCACCACCCTGCCCTGCAGCAGGCCGTGGTGGTTTTTCCCTGTCCGTAACCAGGAAATGACGATGACCCGAGGCAAGCGCATCTACGTGCTGGATACCAACGTGCTGATGCACGATCCCACCGCGCTGTTCAAGTTCGAGGAACATGACGTCTACCTGCCCATGCAGGTGATCGAGGAGCTGGACAACGGCAAGAAGGGCACCTCCGAAGCGAGCCGCAACGCTCGCCAGGTGAGCCGCTTCCTCAATGAGCTGGTGCAGGAATCGGGCCTGGACAACCTGGCCGACGGCATTGCGCTGGAGCGCCCCAACGGCCTGCAGCTGCGCGGCAAACAGAGCGCCGGCAAGCTGCGCTTCCAGACCAGCCATTTCGACGCGGGCAAGAGTTTCGGCAAGGTCATCCCGGACAACGCCATCCTCGGCGCGATCCTGGCGCTGAAGGAAGAAACCCCGGACCTGCCGGTGGTGTTCGTTTCCAAGGACATCAACCTGCGGATCAAGGCGGCCATCGCCGGCATCGTGTCCGAGGATTACGAGAACGACCGCGCGCTGGATGATTTCAGCCTGCTCTACACCGGCGCCACCGAGCTGCCGGAAGACTTCTGGAAGCGCCACGGCGAGGACCTGCGCAGCTGGAGCGACAAGGGCCGCACGCATTACGAAATCCTCGCCCAGGACGGCGAGGAGTGGTACCCGAACCAGTACGTCTACCTGCCCGGCGAAGACGAGGTCGAGCTGCGCGTCAGCCGCGTGGTCGGCGATGGCAAGGTGGTGCTGTCGCTGGTCGATGATTTCCGCCACGGCAGCCATGCCGTGTGGGGCATCAGCGCGCGCAACCGCGAGCAGAACTTCGCGCTCAATGCGCTGATGGACCCGGAGATCGACTTCGTCACCCTGCTCGGCACCGCCGGCACCGGCAAGACCCTGCTGGCACTGGCCGCCGGCCTGGCGCAGACGATGGACCAGCAGCGCTACCGCGAGATCATCATGACCCGGGCCACGGTGAGCGTGGGCGAGGACATCGGCTTCCTGCCCGGTACCGAAGAAGAAAAGATGACGCCGTGGATGGGCGCGCTGACCGACAACCTGGAAGTGCTGACCCACAACCAGGAAGGCGGCACCTGGGGCCGCCAGGCCACCAACGACCTGCTGGCCAGCCGCATCAAGATCCGCTCGATGAACTTCATGCGCGGGCGCACCTTCCTGTCGCGCTACCTGATCCTCGATGAAGCGCAGAACCTCACCCCGAAGCAGATGAAGACGCTGATCACCCGTGCCGGCCCCGGCACCAAGATCGTCTGCCTGGGCAACGTCGAGCAGATCGACACCCCGTACCTGACCGAGACCACCTCGGGCCTGACCTACGCGGTGGATCGTTTCAAGAACTGGCCGCATAGTGCGCACATCACCCTGCGCCGAGGCGAACGTTCGCGCCTGGCCGATTACGCTTCGGAGGTGTTGTGAACCGTTGCACCCGCCTGCTGCTGCCCACGGCTGCGATCACCCTCGCAGCCGCACTGGCCGCCTGCACCACCACGCGCGGCCCGGCCAGCGTGCCGACCGCCGAGCGCACCGGCCAATCGTGGGTGGTCACCCGCCCCGTCATCGCCGCGCAGGTATTGGATACCTGCTCGCGCACCAGCCCCGGCCGCGAGGCCGGGCGGGTGAGCGGTTACTGGGCGCCGAGCCGGCAGCAGGTGGACCAGATGGAAGCGAAGCTTTCCTCACTGGAAGCACAGGTGCCGCACGTACTGGACTTTGATCGCCAGTACGTGGGCATCGAAAGTGGCGGCCGGCAGCTGATCTACATCAACGCCTTCCACCTGCCGGAAGATGCCAGCACCAATCCCGCGCGCGAAGCGATCCGCGTGTGTGATGGCGGCCGGCAGTTCTGGGGCGCGGTGTACGACCCCGCCACCGGCAGCTTCAGCGACCTGCAGTTCAACGGCGGCAAAGTGCCGTCGCCCTGAGGCGGCGGCATGGGAATCCGCCTGCCCACCTGGGTCTGGATCGGCGCGGTCGCGTTGTCCAGCGTGGCCGGCATGGTCAACGTGGTGGGCTTCCTGGGCTTCGAGCACCAGGCGGTGAGCCACATGACCGGCAGCACCAGCCAGCTGGGCATGGCGATTGCCCAGGGTGACTGGCGCGCGGTCGGCCACCTGTGGAGCCTGCTGGTCGCCTTCTCGCTGGGCGCGATGCTCAGCGGCCTGCTGATCCAGGACAGCGCCCTGCAGCTGGGCCGGCGCTACGGCGTGGCCCTGGCGATCGAATCGGCGCTGCTGCTGGTCGCCATTCCACTGTTCGAGCAGCAGCAGATCTGGGGCGCGCTGGCCGCGGCCATGGCCTGCGGCCTGCAGAACGCGATGGCCACCACCTTCAGCGGCGCGGTGGTGCGCACCACCCATCTGAGCGGCATGTTCACCGACCTTGGCATCGGCCTGGGCCACCTGCTGCGCGGCCTGCCGCTGCAGATGCGCCGGTTGACCCTGAGCGGGCTGATCATCAGCGGCTTCCTCGGCGGCGGCATCGTCGGCGCGTGGTTGTTCATGCACTTCCGCTACGACGCCCTGCTCGCTCCCGCCCTGCTCACCGGCCTGACCGGCATCGTGTATGTGATGTACCAGCAGTGGGCGCGCTGGCGGCATTGAACCCAAGGCATCCACGCATGGCGTGGATCTACCTTCCCCTGCGGGACCACGGCACAATCGAGGCATGAGCCCGACCACTCCCGTTTCCGCCCTCACCATCGCCGGCTCCGATTCCGGCGGTGGCGCCGGCATCCAGGCCGATCTGAAGGCCTTCGCCGCGCATCGCGTGCACGGCCTGTCCGCCATCGCCGCGTTGACCGCGCAGAACACCCGCGGCGTCACCGCCGTGCACGTGCCGCCGGTCGCCTTCCTGCGCGCGCAGCTGGACGCCTGCTTCGATGATTTCGACATCCACGCGGTGAAGCTCGGCATGCTGGCCAATGCAGAGGTCATCCACACCGTTGCCGACGTGCTCGAACAGCGCCGCCCCGCCCACCTGGTGCTGGACCCGGTGATGGTCGCCACCAGTGGCGCGCGCCTGCTGGAAGACAGCGCGCTGCAAGCGATGCGAGAACGGCTGATTCCGCTGGCCACGCTGATCACTCCCAACACCCCCGAGGCCGAACTGCTGGTCGGCCGCAGCATCGGCAACGCCGACCACGCCGAGCAGGCGGCTGCCGCGCTGCTCGACATGGGCGCCGGCGCCGTACTGCTGAAGGGCGGCCACCTGCACGAAGGCAACCGGGTGAT
>JAFAFD010000080.1 GCA_023423675.1 Pseudomonadota bacterium
GCACCACCACGGCCACCGGCGCGAAGATTTCCTCGTTGAACGCCGGGTTGTCGGCGGCCACGTTGCCGAGCACGGTGGGCGCGAAGAACAGGTCCTGGTGGGTGCCGCCGGCTTCCAGGGTGGCACCGGCCTTGACCGCGTCGGCCACCACGCGGGCGGCGTGGTCGCGCTGGGTGGCGTTGATCAGCGGTCCGATCGCCACGTCTTCGCGTGCCGGGTCGCCGACCTTCAGCGACTTCGCCTTGGCCACCAGCTTTTCCAGGAACGCGGCATGGATCTTCCTGTGCACCAGCACGCGGCCGGTGGCCATGCAGATCTGGCCCTGGTGCAGGTACACGCCCCAGGCAGTGTTGGCCACGGCCAGATCGAGGTCGGCATCGTCGAGGATGATCAGCGAGTTCTTGCCACCCAGTTCCAGCGAGACCTTCTTCAGGTGCTTGCCGGCCGCTTCGCCGACCTTGCGGCCTGCGGCGGTGGAACCGGTGAACTGGATCATCGCCACGTGCGGATCACTGGTCAGCGCGGCACCGGCGGCGCCGTCACCGGGCAGCATGTGCAGCACGCCGGCCGGCAGCCCGGCCTGTTCGAACAGGCGGGCGATGACCGCACCACCGCACACCGCGGTGCGCGGGTCGGGCTTGAGCACCACGGCATTGCCGAGCGCGATGGCCGGTGCCACCGCGCGCATGGCCAGGTACAGCGGGAAATTGAACGGTGAGATGACCCCGACCACGCCCAGCGGACGGCGCCGGGCCAGATTCAACCGGCCCGGTTCGGAGGGCAGGATTTCACCCGTGCTGCGCGAGGGCAGCGCGGCGGCTTCGTGCAGCGCCTTGATGGTCACCTTGGCCTCGAAGCCGGCCTTCAGGCGGGTCGAGCCGCTTTCGCGCACCAGCCAGTCCACCAGGGTGTCGATGTTGTCTTCGGCCAGGCGCGCGGCCTGGCGCAGCACCTGCGCACGCTGTTCATAGGGGGCGGCGGCCCAGCCCTGCTGGGCCTGCGCGGCGGCGGCGGCCGAGGTGGCGACCTGGGCGGCGTCGGCCAGGCCGACCTCGCCGAGGGTCTGGCCGGTGGCCGGTTCGATCACCGGCTGGCGCTGGCTGGCGGCCTGCCACTGGCCGTCGAAGAAGGCGCCGGACCAGAGTTCGTCCGGCAGCCACGGGGAAGATGCAGTCATGAGGTGTCCTCCTGTGTCGTGCGTCCATTGCACGCCTGGCCCGCCGCGCAGGCAATCGGCCATCGGTGCGATCTCGGCAAGGGCTTGAATGGATGGGATTTTCCAGCATCACCACTGTCCAGTGCGTGGACAGTGAACGGCGCGGCCGCAGGCGACTGCCTACAATGGCGGCCCCCCGCCAGCCGAAGCGCCCGCCATGACCGACCCCGCCCTGCCCACCGACGACCCGATCGCCGCCACCCGCCTGTGGCTGGAGCGCATCGTGATCGGCCTGAACCTGTGCCCGTTCGCCAAGGCCGTGTACGTGAAGGACCAGGTCCGCTTCGTGCTCAGCGATGCGACCACGCCCGAGGCGCTGGTTGAACAGCTGGCCGAGGAACTGGTGCTGCTGCGTGACACTCCGGCCGAGCAGATCGACACCACCCTGATCGTGCATCCGCAGGTGCTGACCGATTTCCTCGACTACAACGACTTCCTCGACAACGCCGACGCCGCCATCGAGGCGCTGGAGCTGCAGGGCATCCTGCAGGTGGCCAGCTTCCACCCGGACTACCAGTTCGATGGCGTGGCCGCCGACGATGCCAGCAACTACACCAACCGCGCGCCCTTCCCCACCCTGCACCTGCTGCGCGAGGAAAGCGTGGAGCGCGCCGTGGACGCCTTCCCGGACCCGGATGTGATCGTCGAGCGCAACATCCAGACCCTGGACCGCATCGGCGTGGCCGGCTGGCACCGTCGCCTGCGCGGCGAAGACCTGTCATGAGCGCGGCCCCGCTTATCGCCGCGTGGCCGGCGGCACCGCTGCAGGGCAAGGTGGTGCTGATCACCGGCGGGGCAAACGGCATCGGCCGCGGCGTGGCGCAGGCCGTGCTGGGCGCCGGTGGCCGCGTGCTGATCGGCGACCTGGACGAGGAAGCGGGCCAGGCCTGCCTGGACGAATGGCAGCGCGGTGACGATGCCGCGTTCCAGCGTCTGGACATCGCCGACGAAGCCAGCGTGCGCGACTTCATCGGCGCGGCGCAGCAGCGTTTCGGCCGCATCGATGGCCTGGTCAACAACGCCGGCATCGCCGGCCCGCACGGCACCGTGCTGCAGGAGATGGAGTGGGACGAGTGGCAGCGACGGCTGTCCTCGCTGCATGGCGCGTTCCTGTGCAGCAAGCACGCGCTGCCGGCGCTGAAGGCCAGCGCGGCCGGTTCGATCATCAACGTCGCCTCCACCCGCGCGTGGCAGTCGGAAGCCAACAGCGAGGCCTATGCCGCGGCCAAGGGCGGGCTGGTGGCCTTCACCCACGCGCTGGCGATCAGTGCCGGCCCGGCGGTGCGGGTGAACAGCATCAGCCCCGGCTGGATCGGCACCACCGCCTGGCAGGCTCCTTCGCGGCGGCATGCGCCGGAGTATTCGGCCAGCGACCACGGCCAGCACCCGGTCGGGCGCGTGGGCGAGCCCGAAGACATCGGCGCACTGGCGGTGTACCTGCTGTCGTCGCTGTCCGGTTTCAGCACCGGGCAGGATTTCATCGTCGACGGCGGCATGACCCGGAAGATGATCTACGCCGATTGACCCGTTTCCGGTCGTGCCGGCCGCTGGCCGGCATGTACGTGGATGACAGCGACGTGCCAACCAAGGTTGGCACCTACCAGGGTAAATTCCAGTAGATCCACGCCATGCGTGGATGACGCGCCCGCGTTTACGCCATGCCCGAATGGCGCAGCAACGCGTCGATCTGCGGCGCGCGGCCGCGGAACGCCTTGAAGTTCTCCGCCGCCGGACGGCTGCCGCCGCGCGAGAGGATCTCGTCGCGGAAGCGCGCACCGGTTTCAGCCAGCGCCTGCGGCGCTTCTTCGAACGCCGCATAGGCATCGGCGCTGAGCACCTCGGCCCACTTGTAGCTGTAGTAACCGGCCGCGTAGCCGCCGGCGAAGATGTGGCTGAACTGGTGCGGGAAGCGATTCCAGGCCGGCGGATGGTTCACCGCCACTTCGCTGCGCACGCGATCCAGCAGCGCCAGCACGCTGTCCTGCGCCGGTTCGAACTGGCTGTGGATCAGCATGTCGAACAGGCCGAATTCCAGCTGGCGCACGGTGGCCATGCCGCTGTGGAAATTGCGCGCCGCCAGCATGCGCTCGTACAGCGCGCGCGGCAGCGGCTCGCCCGTGTCCACGTGCGCGGTCATGCCCTGCAGGTGGTCCCATTCCCAGCAGAAGTTCTCCATGAACTGGCTGGGCAGCTCCACCGCATCCCACTCCACGCCGTTGATGCCGGCCACGCCGAGTTCGCCGATGCGGGTCAGCAGCTGGTGCAGGCCGTGGCCCATTTCATGGAACAGCGTGGTCACTTCGTTGTGGCTGAAGGTGGCCGGCTTGCCGTTGGCGCCGCGGCCGAAGTTGCACACCAGGTAGACCAGCGGCGTTTGCACGCTGCCATCGGCACGCTCGCGGCGGTTGCGGCAATCATCCATCCACGCGCCACCGCGCTTGCCTTCGCGCGCGTACAGGTCGAGGTAGAACTGGCCGACCAGCGCGCCCTGCGCATCGACCAGGCGGAAGAAGCGCACGTCCTCGTGCCACACCGGCGCGCTGTCTTCCTGGACACGCAGGCCATACAGCTGCTCGATCACCGAGAACAGGCCGCCGAGCACCTTCGGCTCGGTGAAATACTGCTTCACTTCCTGCTCGGAATAGCTGTAGCGCGCCTGCTTCAAGCGGTCGGCGGCGAACGCCAGGTCCCAGGCCTGCAGGCTGTCGATGCCCAGCTGTTCACGGGCGAACTGTTCCAGCTCGGCCCGGTCCTTGCCGGCGAACGGCTTGGCACGCACGGCCAGGTCACGCAGGAAGGCCAGCACTTCGGCCGGGTCCTGCGCCATCTTGGTGGCCACCGAATAATCGGCGTAGGAGGCAAAACCCAGCGGCGCGGCCAGTTCGGCGCGCAGGGCGAGGATGCGGTCGATGTTGCCGCCGTTGTCCAGCGCTTCATCGCCGAATTCGGACGCACGCTGTGCGCTGGCGCGGTACAGGATCTCGCGCAGGTCGCGGTCCTCGCCCCAGGTCTGCACCGGCAGGTAGCACGGCATCTGCAGGGTCAGTTTCCAGCCGGGCTTGCCGTCCTTTTCAGCGGCGGCACGGGCAGCGGCCTTGACGTCGTCCGGCACGCCGGCCAGGCGCGCTTCGTCTTCCACGATCAGCGACCAGGCATCGGTGGCGTCGAGCACGTTCTGCGAGAACTTGGCCGACAGCGCCGACAGCTCTTCCTTGATCGCGGCGAAACGCTGCTGGGCGTCGGCGTCGAGTTCGGCACCGCCCAGGCGGAAATCACGCAGGGTGTTGTCCAGCACCTTGCGGCGGGCCTCGTCGAAGCTGGCCGCTTCCGGGCTGGCGGCGAGCGCCTGGTACTGGCGGTACAGCGCCAGGTTCTGGCCCAGCGCGCTGGCGAAGCGGGTCACCCGCGGCAGGTTGCTGTTGTAGGCCTCGCGCAGCTCGGGGGTGTTGACCACGCCCTGCAGGTGGCCGACCAGGCCCCAGGCGCGCCACAGGCGTTCGGTGGCATCGTCCAGCGGGGTCACGAAGGTTTCCCAGCGCACCGGCTGCACCTGCTCGGCCGTTTTGACGGCTGCTTCGGCGTCGGCCAGCAGCACATCCAGCGCCGGCGCCACGTGCTCGGGGCGGATCGCCTCGAAGGGCGGCAGGCCGGAAGCATCGAGCAGGGGGTTGGCAACGGTCACGGCAGATCTCCAGGAAACGGGCCCGGCAGGCGGGCATCCCTGTCCATATGGCGCTGGCCGGGCCGCCAGACAAGGGGCATCGCCAGTAGACCCACGCCACGCGTGGATGGCGCTTTCCCGGGAACCCCGGCATTCACGTCGGCCTTACGGGTGCGCGCCGAAGCTGGCACTGCGGGGGAGACCGCAGCGGTACGTCACGAGGAGGCCCCACATGGAAGGTCTGGCTCCAAGCACCACCGCGTCATCCGCCCGTTCACTGGCGCTGACCGCCACCACGGACGAGCTGTCCTGGATCGCCGCGCTCTGCGATGCGGGCGACGATGCACCGCGCCACCTGGCCCAGCTGAAGGCCTTGCAACGTCAGGGGGGCCGGCTCAGCGAAACGCAGGAGTGGTACCCGTTCGAAGTGATCGAACGCGGTGCCAGCCGACTGCAGCCGGGCCACGAGCGCGAGTTCGTGATCTGCGTGCTGCTGTGGCTGAAGGCGCTGGCCCAGGGCCGCGCCAGCGTGCTGGACCCGCACCTGCACCAGGACGACCGCGCGATGGACATCGAGGCGTTGCCCGACGCACTGCGCGACATCCTGCTGGATGCGTTCATGGATGCGGGGTATTGAGCGCCGAGGGGCCTGTGACCGGTGACCTGTGACCGGTGACCGGTGACCGGTGACCGGTGACCGGTAGAGTCGACTGTTAGTCGACTATCGCGTGCAACGCGGGATTTTCGCGATCTGAGCAGAGAGCAGTCGACTAACAGTCGACTCTGCCAGTCGAGGCTCGTGCAGCCGGCCGCGTTACAATGCTTCCTGGCTGCACCACGCCCGCGCGGGCTGGCCCTGCCCGTCCACGGCCGCGGCCAGCTGCGCGTCGGCGCCGTCCACGTCGATGCCCTGGCGGCCGTACCACGCCGGGTCGTAATAACTGTGCGCATAGCGCTCGCCGGCATCACACAGGATGCTGACGATGCTGCCCTGGTGGCCGGCTTCGCGCATCCACTGCGCGGCCTGCAGCACGCCGATGAAGTTGGTGCCGGTGGAGCCGCCGACGCGACGCCCGATCTGGCGGCTGACGTGGCGCATCGCCGCCAGGCTGAGTGCATCGGGCACCTTCACCATCGCATCGACGCTGGTCGGGATGAAGCTCGATTCCACCCGCGGCCGGCCGATGCCTTCCACGCGGGAACCGCCGCTGCAGGTCAGCCCGCGCCAGTCCGGCTCGCCTGCCACGGCGGCCTGGTAGCCCTCGAAGAACACCGAGATTTCCGGGTCGGCGCAGAGGATGCGGGTGTCATGCCGGCGGTAGCTGACATAGCGGCCGAGGGTGGCCGCGGTGCCGCCGGTGCCGGGGCTGCACACGATCCATTCGGGGATCGGGCTGGGCTCCTCGGCCATCTGCTTGAAGATGGATTCGGCGATGTTGTTATTGGCGCGCCAGTCGGTGGCCCGCTCGGCGTAGGTGAACTGGTCCATGAAATGGCCGCCGGTCTCACGGGCCAGCCGTTCCGAATCGCAGTTGAGGTCGCAGGCGCGCTCGACCAGGTGGCAGCGTCCGCCGTGGAATTCGATCGCGGCGATCTTTTCCGGCGAGGTCGTGGCCGGCATCACCGCGATGAACGGCAGGCCCAGCAGGCGCGCGAAGTAGGCCTCGGACACCGCGGTCGAGCCGCTGGATGCCTCGATCACCGGCCGCCCCTCGCGCAGCCAGCCATTGGCCAGCGCATACAGGAACAGCGAGCGCGCCAGGCGGTGCTTCAGGCTGCCGGTGGGGTGGCTCGATTCATCCTTGAGGTACACGTCGATGCCCTCGAACCCGGGCAGTGCCAGCGGGATCAGGTGGGTATCGGCGGAGCGGTTGAAATCGGCTTCGATCTTGCGGATGGCGGCGGCCACCCATTCACGCTGCGACATGGCGGGCAATCGTTGTCAGGACGGAACGGTGCGATCCGTCCATTGTACGTCGCAGTGCCGTCAGGTGGCGGCCGGTAGAATGACGCCATCCGGCCATCACGGCCCTGTCTGAAGGACCTTCCCCCATGACCCTTCCCGCCCTGCGCGATATTCCCGGCGTGGCTGCCCAGGCCCCGGCCGAGACCCACGGCTTCGTGTTCAACCACACCATGCTGCGGGTCAAGGACATCACCGCCTCGCTGGACTTCTACACCCGCGTGCTCGGTTACCAGCTGATCGACAAGCGTGATTTCGCCGAAGCCCAGTTCAGCCTGTACTTCCTGGCCTACGTGCCGGCCGGCGTGGCCGTGCCGGAAGACGATGCCACCCGCCGCGTGTGGATGGCCGGCCTGCCGGGCGTGCTGGAACTGACCCACAACCACGGCACCGAGACCCAGGATGGCCCGGTCTACCACGACGGCAACAGCGACCCGCGCGGCTTCGGCCACATCTGCGTGTCGGTGCCGGAACTGGAATCGGCCTGCCAGCGCTTCGAAGACCTCGGCGTGCCGTTCCAGAAGCGCCTGACCGATGGCCGCATGAAGAACATCGCCTTCATCAAGGACCCGGACGGTTACTGGGTCGAGATCATCGCCAACGCCTGACCGGCCGCGCCAGGCGCTCGCCGGGCATGGCCCGGTGCTACCACAGCGGTCCCCTTCTGAAGAGGTACGCATGGAAACGATGGAACTGCATCGCGGGCGCCTGATCGACCACCTGCAGCTGGTGGTGCGTGACCTGGCCGCCAGCCGCCGCTTCTACCAGGCCGTGTTCGATGCCATCGGCATCCCCATCGCCGGCGAAGGCCCGGACTATTTCTGGGCCGACGAACTGTTCATTTCCACCGCCAGCAGCGAGGCCGCCGCCGGCCAGCTGACCGGACGCCATCACCTGGCATTCCAGGCGCGTGATGCGGCCACGGTGGATGCCTTCCACGCTGCCGCACTGGCGGCAGGTGGCACCGACAACGGCGCGCCGGGCGAGCGGCCCTACCACCCGGGTTACTACGGCGCCTTCGTGCTCGACCCCGATGGCAACAACATCGAAGTGGTCTACCACGGCCCGGCGACCTACAGCGCCGACTCGGTGAAAGTCAGCTTCTGATTGCCGCGCTGCGCGCTCGCCGGGCATGGCCCGGCGCTACCAACGAAGAAGCCGGGCAATGCCCGGCTTCGTCCGTCCTGCACGGTCGCCTCAGTGGGCGGCCATGTAGATGTCCTGCAGAACCGCCTTTTCCAGCTCCAGCTCGCCCAGCAGGTTCTTGACGATATCGCCCAGGCTGAGGATGCCGACCAGCGTGTTGCCATCGGTGACCATCAGGTGGCGGCGACGCGAGTAAGTCATCAGCGACATGGCCTGCTTCAGGGTGGCTTCCGGCGCAATGCCTTCCAGGCCGGTGGTCGGCACGGTGGAGATCACCCGGCGGCCGGCCTGCGGGCCGTCGTCGGCCAGGCTGCGCACGATGTCCTTCTCGGAGATGATGCCGACCGGCACCCCGTCCTTGATCACCACCAGGGCAGCGATTTTATTCGCGCTCATCTTGTGGGCGGCGGCACCGATGGTGTCTTCCGAATCGATGGTGATGACAGCTTCTTTCTTGGATTGCAGGAGTTCGCGGACGTTCATTCTTGTTTCCTGGTACAGGTCACTGAAGTCAAAAAGTGTGCTCTTCCGAATCGCCCCCTCCCCGGGAACAGACCTTTCAGCGCACGTCTGGCGCACGGTGCCGGCAGGTAACTGCATCGGCCAGCACGGTGCTGCAACGCGAACGAGGCCGGTGAAGGAAAACCCGCAGGGGCCTCGGACGATTCGATTCTACGACTGCCCCGCGCGGCCACTACCGGCACCGATGGGACGCTTCGTCGTGGAACCTGTCGACGATTCCGAGAATCGCACCTGCGGCAAAACCGGCGCTGAATACAGCCCTTTCAAGCCGCTCAAGTGCGCACCCGCGCGGCCGACGCAAGCGCAACCGCCCGACCATGCAAAGTCAGCGGAAGGGTCGCCAGCTGCCGAGCACCGCCTCGGTGGTGTACTGCGCGGCCTCGTCACCGGACAGGTGATGCGACCACGCCACGCGTTCTTCCGGTGAGGCACCGGCACCGACGCTGCCGAACTCGCCGTAGTAAGTGGTACGTTCGGCATCGGGCTTGTCCCAGTTGTGCCAGCCGGCCTGCACGATGTGCGGGCCCAGGTTGGACTGCAGGAACACCGTGCGCGCGAACGGGCGCCACGGCCGCCCCAGGTAGGCGGTGCCCACGCCTTCGCCACGCAGCAGCGCGCGACGGAACACGTAGCCGAAGCGCTGCCCTTCCGGCGTGGACGCTGCGGTGACCCAGCCCAGC
This sequence comes from Pseudomonadota bacterium, assembly GCA_023423675.1. Taxonomy (GTDB): domain Bacteria; phylum Pseudomonadota; class Gammaproteobacteria; order Xanthomonadales; family Xanthomonadaceae; genus Stenotrophomonas. The sequence continues at coordinate 9,189 of JAFAFD010000080.1, forward strand.
TTGCCCTTGGACACGATCGTGCAGTCATCGAACAGTGCGGTGGCCGCGCCGAAGATGAAATCCACCGTGCCTTCGATGTAGCAGTCCTTGAAGTGCAGCACGCTGCCTT
>JAFAFD010000082.1 GCA_023423675.1 Pseudomonadota bacterium
AACCGGATCAGACCACGCGGGTACCGAAAATGCGGTCGCCCGCATCGCCCAGGCCCGGCAGGATGTAGCCCTTGTCGTTGAGCTGGGCATCGATGGCCGCGGTGTAGATCTCCACGTCCGGGTGCACGGCCTTGACCGCCTCGATGCCTTCCGGCGCGGCGACCAGGAAGATGCCCTTGATGCGGCGCGCGCCCGCGCGCTTGAGCATGTCGATGGTGGCGATCAGCGTGCCGCCGGTGGCCAGCATCGGGTCCTGGATCAGCGCATCGCGCTCTTCCAGGCGACCGGTCAGGCGCTCGAAATAAGGCACCGGCTGCAGGGTTTCCTCATCGCGCTGCAGGCCGACCACGCTCACGCGCGCGGCCGGGATCAGCGACAGCACGCCGCTGAGCATACCCAGGCCGGCACGCAGGATCGGCACCACGGTGATCTTGGCGCCAGCGATGCGCTGCACGGTCACCGGGCCGGCCCAGCCGGGGAGGGTGTGCGGTTCGGTCTCCAGGTCGGCGGTGGCCTCGTAGGCCAGCAGCGTGCCCAGTTCGTTGGCCAGCTCGCGGAAATCCTTGGTGCTGAGCGCGGCGTTGCGCATCAGGCCGATCTTGTGCTGCACCAGCGGGTGGCGCACTTCGACGATCTTCATGGTCGGGAATGGGGGCTGTAGAGAGGCCTCCATTTTGCCGGATCGGCGCTGCGAAGCCCACGCCGGATGCAATGAATGTGCTGAACGGTGTCACCGCCGTGCAACGTTGCGGACATACCTTGCAGACCCATTCTTCACAGGTATGGGGCTCCACCGTGCACATCAAGACTCCGCTGGCCATGGCCATCACCGTGACCCTGGCGCTGGGGGCCGCAGCACCGCTGCAGGCCGCCGGGCAGCAGGCCCTGGCCGCCACCGGCGTGGTTGCCGCCGATGCGGTCGACCTGGACCGCATCGAAGTGCGCGCCCAGCTCGAATCGCAGGTCCGCGCGGTTGATCTGAAGCGCAGCAGCGACGCCATCGAAGACGCGGTGTCCTCCGATGCCCTGGGCCAGTACCCGGACAAGAACGTGGCCGAGTCGCTGCAGCGCCTGCCGGGCATCAGCGTGACCCGCGACCAGGGCGAAGGCCGCTTCGTGGTCATCCGTGGCCTGGATGCCAACCTCAACAGCGTCAGCATCGATGGCATCGCCGTGGGTACCCCGGAAGATTCCAGCCGCGCCGCGCCGCTGGACGTCATTCCTTCCGATTCGACCGAGCGCCTGCGCGTGGTCAAGTCGCCGACCCCGGACATGCCGGGTGACGCCATCGGTGGCGCGGTGCTGGTCGAATCGGCCTCGGCCTTCGACCGCGACGGCCGCAGCCTGCGTGGCAAGATCGAAGCCAGCCACCAGCAGCTGTCCGGCGAGACCAGCCCCAAGGCCTCGTTCAACTACAGCGAAGTGTTCGCCGACACCTTCGGCATCGCGCTGGGCGTGAACTACCAGAACCGCAAGTTCGAGTCGGACAACACCGAAGTCGAGTACGACAATCTCGACGGTGACATCGATCCGCAGGACGTGAAGCCCGGTGACGTCACCGCGATCAACCTGCAGAACCGCAAGTACGAGATCGAGCGCAAGCGCATCGGTGCCAACCTCAACATGGACTGGCGCCCGAACGAGGACAGCAAGTACTACCTGCGCACGCTGTACAGCCAGTTCGACGACGCCGAAACCCGCCAGCGCGTGATCTACAACTTCGATGACGCCGACATGGTGGCCACCGGCACCGACCAGTACCGCCTGGACGATCTGCCGGCCGATGCGATCCAGAAGCGCATGCGCTACCGCACCAAGAAGGAAAACACCTTTGCTGCCAGCCTGGGCGGCGAGAACAAGCTGACCAACGCGGTGGTGGACTACAAGATCGGTTACACCCGCACCGAAGAGCGCGTCAACGACGAGATGGAAGCGCGCTTCGAGCTGGATGCCGACGACATGTCCGGCACCTTGGACCAGCGCAGCCGCCTGCCGACCTACACGCTCAGCAGCAACGACTGGATGGATAACGCGAACTACGCGTTCGACCGCTTCGTGATCTCGCCCAAGCAGGTCAATGACGAAGAGCGCAGCGCGCAGGTCAACGTGCGTTTCGACGGCGACAACAGCAGCATCAAGTTCGGCCTGCTCGGCCGCTGGCGCGACCGTGATGTCAACGTGGACGAGAGCGAACTGCGCCGCGGCCCGGACATCGACCTTGCCAGCTGGACGGCGGCCGATCCGGAACACCGCCATGGCGTGATGGGGCAGGGCATGAGCTCGGCGGCCATGCGCGCCTACTGGGCCCAGAACGGCAGCCGCTACATCGCGCGTCCGCAGGACGTGGCCGGCAACGCCGCGACCTCGCTGGAAGAGGATTACACCGCCAGCGAAGACATCTTCGCCAGCTACGCGATGGGCACCTGGGACATCGGCGCGCTGCGCATCATCGGCGGTGTGCGCGTGGAGAACACCCGCTTCAAGGCCACCGGCAACAGCGTCGAGCTGGATGACGATGACGGCTACACGGTCAGCCCGGTGGAGGCCAACCGCAGCTACACCAACGTGCTGCCGGGCCTGCACCTGCGCTACGACGCGGCCGATGACTGGGTGCTGCGTGCCTCGGCCAACAAGACGGTCTCGCGTCCGTCCTTCGGTGACATCTCGCCGCGCCGCGCGCTGAATGCCGGTGACGAAGAGCTGCGCCTGGGCAATCCGCAGCTGGATCCCTACGAGTCGAAGAACATCGACCTGTCGGTCGAGAAGTACATCGGCACCACCGGCATCGTTTCGCTGGGCCTGTTCCACAAGTCCATCGATGGCTACATCGTGGAGACCGTGAGCCAGAATGATCCGGCTTACGACGGCCTCGACGTGACCCGTCCGATCAACGGCCGCAAGGCCACCGTGCGCGGCGCCGAGTTCAACTGGCAGCAGCAGCTGGCGTTCCTGCCAGGCGCGCTGGACGGCCTGCTGGTCGGTGCCAGCGGCACCTGGCTGGACACCAGGTTCGATGCCGGCATCGCTGATCGCGAAGGCGAGGAGTTCATGCTGCCGCGTGCCTCCAAGCACGTGTACAGCGCGCACATCGGCTATGAGAAGTACGGCCTGAGCACGCGCCTGGCTGCGGTCTATCGCAGCGAGTACCTGGACACCGTCGGTGCCGGCCGTGCGTTCGACATCTACGTCGCGCCCAATACCCAGCTCGACTTCTCGCTGGACTACAAGTTCACCCCGCGCATCAGCATGTACTTCGAAGCGCAGAACCTGCTCGACAAGCCGCTGGAGCTGTACCAGGGCACCCGTTCGCGCACCCTGCAGATGGAAGAGTACGGCCGCACCTACGCTGTCGGCCTGAAGGTGGCCCTGTGATGGCGCGTGGCATGACCCTGCTGGCAGCCGCGATGGCTGCCTGCCTTGCCGCCGGCTGCCCGCCGGCGGCCCCGCCCGCCGGCGCCCAGGCCGAGGTGGCCCGCGCAGCGGCGCGCACCCGCCTGTATGGCAGCGCCAGCGGCGTGAACCAGCAGCTCGCCCTCACCACCGGCATCGCCGGCGTGGTGGTGG
>JAFAFD010000158.1 GCA_023423675.1 Pseudomonadota bacterium
CCGCAACTCCGTATTCCCGCCACCTACATGCGCGGTGGCACCAGCAAGGGCGTGTTCTTCCGCCTGCAGGATCTGCCCGAAGCGGCGCAGGTGCCGGGTCCCGCGCGTGACGCGCTGCTGATGCGCGTGATCGGTTCACCCGATCCGTATGGCAAGCACACCGATGGCATGGGCGGCGCAACGTCCAGCACCAGCAAGTGCGTGATCATCTCCGCCGCCTCGGTGCCCGACCACGACGTGGACTATCTGTACGGCCAGGTGTCGATCGACACCGCCTTCGTCGATTGGAGCGGCAACTGCGGCAACCTCAGTACCGCCGTCGGTCCGTTCGCCATTGCTAACGGCCTGGTCGATCCGGCCCGGGTGCCGCGCGATGGCCTGTGCACCGTGCGCATCTGGCAGGCCAACATCGGCAAGACCATCATCGCCCACGTGCCGATGCGCGATGGCGAAGTACAGGAGACTGGTGATTTCGAGCTGGACGGCGTGACTTTCCCGGCGGCCGAGATCCAGCTGGAATTCATCGACCCGTCCGACGACGGCGATGCCGGCGCGATGTTCCCCACCGGCAACCTGGTCGACACGCTGGAGGTGCCGGGCGTGGGCAGTTTCGAGGTGACGATGATTACTGCCGGCATTCCGACCATCTTCCTCAACGCTGCTGACCTGGGCTACACCGGCACTGAACTGCAGCCGATCATCAACGAGGACTGGGCCGCACTGCAGAAGTTCGAGGCCATCCGTGCCCATGGCGCGCTGCGCATGGGACTGATCGCGAAGCTGGAAGACGCGGCGACCCGCCAGCACACGCCGAAGGTGGCGTTCGTGGCGCCGGCGCAGGATTACGTATCGTCCAGCGGCAAGGCCATTCCGGCCTCGGCTATCGACCTGCACGCGCGCGCGCTGTCCATGGGCAAGCTGCACCACGCGATGATGGGGACCGCAGCCGTGGCCATCGGTACCGCCGCGGCGATTCCGGGCACCCTGGTCAATCGCGCGGCCGGTGGCGGCGAACGCGAGGCGGTGACCTTCGGCCATCCGTCCGGCACGCTGCGCGTCGGCGCCAAGGCCGGGCGCGTTGACGGCCGGTGGACGGTGACCAAGGCCATCATGAGCCGCAGCGCCCGTGTGCTGATGGAAGGCAAGGTGAGGGTGCCGGTCGAGTGATGTCCCGATAAACGCCAACCAAGGTTGGCGGCTACCGGGTTCCGGGCGGGACCGGGTTCCCGACCGCTGGGTCGTCAACACCGTGACGCGGCGCGCCTATAATGGCCGCCTTGATCAAGGAGTGACGACATGAGCGGTCCGGCACGGCGGAAGCGGTGGGGTTGGGCGGCGGCTGTGCTGGCAGGAGGCCTGTTGCTGGGCCTGGCCGGTTGTCGCAATGACAGCGGGCAGCTGCCCAAGGCCAGCGGCGAAGCCATCGCCACCAAGGCCGAGCAGGTGAAGGACTTCACCCTGCTGCGCGCGTACCCGGACCAGAAGAGTGAGGGCCTGTCGCTGGCGCTGGAGTTCTCGCGCCCGCTGGTCGGCACCCAGGACTTCGACAAGCTGGTGCGCTTCGAACAGAAGGTCGGCACCGACGACAGCAGCTGGACCCTGTCCGACGACGGCCTGACCCTGCGCTATCCCTTCGTCGAAGCCGGCAAGGAATACAGCCTGGTCGTCTCCGAGGACCTGCTGGCCGCCGACGGCAGCCGCCTGGGCAAGGAACTGAAGCAGAAGGTGTTCAGCGGCGAGCTGAAGCCGGTGGCCGGTTTCGCCTCGCAGGGCAGCGTGCTGCCGGCCAGGGACAGCCGTGGCCTGCCGGTGGTGTCGGTGAACGTGCCCGAGGTCGATGTCGAATTCCTGCGCGTGCGCGAGAAGGACCTGCCCACCTTCTTCAGCCAGTACCAGCGCGGCGGCCGCCGTGGCAGCTGGGAACTGAGCAGCGACTACGAGCGCAGCCCGATCAACAAGCTGGCCGAGCCGGTCTACGTCAACCGCTTCATCCTGGGGGGCAAGCAGAACGAGCGGGTGCTGACTTACCTGCCGACCCAGGACATCAAGGAGCTGCAGGAGCCGGGCCTGTACTTCGCCCTGCTCAAGCGCACCGGTGACTACGAAGGCGAGTTCGATACCGCGTTCTTCTCGGTCAGCGACATCGGTCTGCACACCCGTGCCTACAAGGACAAGCTGTTCGTCCACACCGCCGCGCTGAAGGACGGTGCCGCGCTGAAAAACGTCGACCTGCGCGTGCTTGATGCCAAGGGCGAGGTGGTGCTCAAGGGCAGCACCGACAGCAACGGCAACGCGCTGCTGAACTACACCCTGGACGCGACCCACGTGCTGGTGGCCAGCAGCGGCAAGGACACCAGCTTCCTGCCGTTCAACCAGCCGGCGCTGGACCTGAGCGAATTCGCCGTGGCCGGTCGTGACAATGCCTGGTTCGACGTCTACGCATGGTCCGGTCGTGACCTGTACCGTCCCGGCGAGACAGTGCGCCTGTCGGCCCTGTTGCGCGACAACGACGGCAAGCCGGTGAAGGCTCAGCCGGTGTTCCTGCGCCTGAAGCAGCCCGACGGCAAGACCTTCCGCGAGACCCGCCTGCAGCCCGGCGACCAGGGCTACATCAACTTCGAGCAGACCATTCCCGCCGAGGCACCGACCGGGCGCTGGCAGGTGGAATTCCGTACCGACCCGGCCAGCAAGGAAGCGATCCAGGGCATGACCCTGCGCATCGAGGAGTTCCTGCCCGAGCGCATGAAGCTGGACCTGGACAGCGCGCAGAAGACGCTGAAGCCGGGCGAGGAGCTGCGCCTGCAGGCCAA
>JAFAFD010000180.1 GCA_023423675.1 Pseudomonadota bacterium
GCCAGGCGATGCCGCCGCCATGGATCGCGGCCTGCTTCAGCGCCTCGGTATTGCCGAACTCCACGATGCTTCCGGTCTGTACATCCAGCTGCTGCAGCAGCTCGCCGATCAGCTCGCGGGTGCCCGAACCGGGCTCACGCATCAGCAACGGCAGCCCGTTGATGTCGGCCGGGTTCGCGCGTCGACGACCGGCCAATGGATGCCGCGCACCCACCACGGGAATCAGCTCATCACGGCTGAATTCCTCGGCGACCACGCCTTCGACGCGGATCGGGCCTTCCACGAAACCCACGGTGAAACGCAGGTCCGCCACGCCCTGTGCAACCTGTCCGGTGTTGCCGACGAACAGGGAAATGCCCACCTGCGGGAACAGGGTGCGGAACTGGGCGACGAAACGCGGCAGCACATAGGTGCCGATGGTATTGCTGGCGCCCATCGACAGCTGCCCGGCGCGGGCATCGGCGAAATCACGCATCGCCGCCTGCGCGCTGTCGGCCACCGCGAACAACCGCGCCGAGTAGGCATGCAGCACCATGCCCGGTTCGGTCAGCCGCATGCCGCGCGGCAGCCGCTCAAACAGCACCACTCCAAGGCGCCCCTCGAAATCCTTCAGCTCCCGCGACAACGCCGGTTGGGACACCCGCACGCGGATCGCAGCGGCGGAGATGCTGCCGGTCTCGGCGATGGCGTGGAAGATGGCCAGGTGATGGAGGTTCATGCGCGTGGGTTTCGGTCAGAGCTGCCCGATAAAGTACTGCACCACGAGGCTGCTGGTCGCCACGGCCACCCACACACCCAGGCCAAGCGCGATGGGGTGGATGCCGGTGGCGGCCATGCGCCGCAGGTTGGCGGAAAGGCCGATGGCGGACAGCGCGAACACGATCAGCACTTCAGCCAGTGTGTGCAGCAGCGGCAGCGCGGCGTCCGGCACCCAACCGGCGGTGCGCAGGCCCGAAGCCACCAGGAACCACAGGATGAACCACGGGAAGATCGCGCCGAGATTGAAGCCACCCGCAGCGCCTGCGGAGTTGCTGCGCCGCTTGGCCAGCGCCGCCATCACCACGGTCAGCACCAGGCACACCGGGATGATCAGGGTCGAGCGGGTCAGCTTGACGATGGTCGCGTAGCCGCCTGCCAGATCACTGTAGGCGTAGCCGGCGGCCACCACCGACGAGGTGTCATTGATGGCCGTGCCCGCCCACAGGCCGAAGCCCAGGTCACTCATGTGCATCAGGTGGCCGAGCAGCGGGAACAGCAGCACCGCCACCAGGTTGAACAGGAAGATGGTGGAGATCGAGAACGCCGTTTCGTGATCGTCGGGCTTGAGTATGGGCGTGACCGCGGCAATCGCCGAGCCACCGCAGATCGCCGTACCCACGCCGATCAGCACGGTCATCTTGCCGTCCACGCGCAGCCACCGGCCGAGCAGCCAGGCACTGAGGAAAGCCACCGACATCGTCACCAGGGTCACCGACAGGGATGACATGCCGGTCTTCAGCACCTCACCCAGGCTGAGCCCGAAGCCCAGCGCGATGATCGACCACTGCAGCACCTGCTTGCCGCCGAAGCGGATGCCGGCATCGAAGCGGCTGCCCGGCGCGAGCAGGTTCTTCAGCACGATGCCGAGCACGATGCCGAACACCGGACCGCCCACCAGTGGTAGCCAGTGCCCCAGCACGAGTGCGACGGCGGCGACGGCGGCCGTCAGCAGCAGGCCGGCGTAATGGTGCTGGATCCAGCAGGGAGCAGGGGAGAGCGGGCGGTTCATTTCAGCAGTTGCGTGGGATGGGATGGCCAGTGTGGTCGCCCGCCAGCCATGCATCCAATACAAATAATGCAGTCATTCCATATCGAAATGGCATGGCATCGGCTGCGGCCCAGCGCTGTACCATCGGCAGCGCCCCCCGGATCCGGCGAAGACGGCACACGATGCGATGAACCAAGCTGCTGTTGATGGAAGCACCACGCCGTTTCGCGTCATCTTCGCCGGCATCTGCGCGCTGGTGCTGACCGTCGGCCTCGCCCGATTCGCCTACACGCCCATGCTGCCGATCATGAAGGCGCAGGCCGGCCTGGACTACGTCGCCGCCGGTTGGCTGGCTGCCATCAACTACGCCGGCTACATGGCCGGCACGCTGCTGGCGGCGTCGGCGGGCGATCTCCGCCGGAAGTACGTGCTCTACCGCATCGGCCTGGTGGTGGCCGTGGCCAGTACCGTGGCCATGGGCCTGACCCGCAACCCCGTGGTCTGGGGCGTGCTGCGGTTCCTGTCGGGGCTGTCCAGCGTGGCCGGGCTGCTGCTGGCCTCGGGCCTGGTATTGAACTGGCTGCTGCAGCGCGGGCGACGCCCGGATCTGGGCCTGCACTTCACCGGCATGGGATTGGGCATCGTAGTGTCCGGTGCGGCGGTGGTGCTGACCCTGCCTGCACTGACCTGGTCGGGGCAGTGGATCGCCTTGGGGGCGCTGGGCCTGCTGTTCTTCGTGCCTGCCTGGCTGTGGATGCCCGCGCCGACATCCGCGCCCAGCACCGCGGTCGAGCAGGATGCACCACCACCGGCCACGTCAGTCGCGTGGATGCGCCTGCTCAACGCGGCCTATGTCTGTGCAGGCTTCGGCTTCGTCATCGGCGCCACCTTCATCGTCGCCATCCTTGAAAAGCTGCCCGTGCTGCAGGGCAGGGGCGGCTGGGTCTGGGTTGTCGTCGGCGTGGCCGCGCTGCCGTCCACCTTTGTCTGGGACCGCATCGCCCGCCGCTTTGGTGCCACCCGGGCGCTGTTGCTGGCCTACGTAATGCAGGGCATCGGCATGCTGCTCCCTGCGGTGTCGTCCGGCACGGCCATCAATCTGTTGTCGGCAGCGCTGTTCGGCGCCACCTTCGTCGGCATCGTCAGCCTTACCCTGGCGCTGGTTGGCCGCCATGTGCCGTCCAATCCCTCCAAGGCCATGGCACGCATCACCCTCGGCTATGGCGTGGCACAGATCATCGGTCCGGTCATCGCCGGGTACATGGCCAGGGCGACCGGCAACTACCAGGGCGCGCTGGTGGCCACGGCGGTACTGATGGGCTGCGGAGCGCTGCTGCTGTATGTGGCGGATCGACGTGAGGCGCGCGGTCACACTTGACGGCCAGCGCAGTCGACGCTGAAGATCGGCACCACGCGCCGACGCTCAAGGATTGAACATGTCTGGCTTCATCGGGGACCTGCTGGAAGGCATCGCGGACTTCTTCATCGATGTCTGGATGCTGCGCCGCCATCGCGCGGTGAAGGGGCGGCCGTCCAACCGCTGGGATGAGGATGCGGCCACTGTCGTCGTGTTCAACGGCTGGGTGATCGCGGTTTCGGTCGCGGTACTGGTTGCCAGCGTCGTGCTGTTCTTCGTGCTGAAGCTGCCGGTCTGGATCAGCCTGCTGCCCATTGCCGCCGGTGCCGTGTACGTGGGCTACCGGTGGCTGGCGCTGGTGCGCGCATAGCCGTCCAGAGCGAATCCCAGGCGACCCCATGAAGATTCTCTGGGCCTTGGCAGCCGCCATCGCACTGGCATGCGCCGGGTTCCTGGCCTGGCGCGGGTCGGTCGGTGGCGCCGGGATGTTCCAGGCATTTCTGCTTGGTGCGGCAGCCTCCATCGCGTGCGTCATTCTTTCGGTTGCGGTGGGCGGGCTCAAGCAAAGGCTTGTGGCCGGCGTACTGCTGGCCGGCTACGGGCTTGCATTGAGCGTGTTCCTGGTCGCCCTCGGCAACGTGCGCTGAGGGGTGCCGGTGGACTGCGATGCCCGGCGATACATTTCGCCAGATTTCACCAATTGATAACTAATCTCATTTGGCATAGCATTCCGTCCGCCAGCCCCGGACCTTCGTCTCGCCAGCGCCCACGCTCACCGACACGAAGGCCCCATGAAGACTCTTTCCCTGCTCGCCGCCGCCGCGCTGGCGATGGCTGCATCCCTGCCGGCACACGCCCATACGCCCTACCTGGTGCCCAGCAACTTCGCGCCGCGGGCAGGGCAGACCGTTGCCATCGACGCCTCGTTCGCCGAGACCTTCTTCGTCCCTGAAAACGCGTTCGATGACAGCCAGTTCACCGTGACCGGCCCGGATGGCAAGCAGGCGCCGCTGGCCTCGCAGGTGATGAAGACCCGCACCGTGGCCGAGTACACGCTGCCAGCAGGCACGGGCACCTACCGCCTCAGTACGGGCCCGCGCCTGGGCGCGCTGTTCCGCACCTGGGAACAGAATGGCAAGCGCGAGAGTTCGCGCGACCCGGCGGTGAAGATTCCGGCCGGTGCCAAGGTGATCTCCGATTTCCAGTCGCTCACCCAGGCCGACAGCTACGTCACCGTCGGCAATCCCGACCGCGCCGCGCTGGCGCCGCGCAACAAGGGCGTGGAGCTGGTACCGGTCACCCATCCCAACGATCTGTACGTGGGCGAGACCTTCGATTTCATCGTGCAGTACGACGGCAAGCCGCTGGCCGACCAGGCCGTGGAAGTCACCGAGGCGGTGTGGAGCTCGGACCGCACGCCGCAGGTGGTCAACCTGAAGAGTGATGCCGCCGGGCACGTGCGCTTGCCGCTGTCCGCAGCCGGCACCTGGATCGCGCTGACCCGCCACCGCACCGCTGCGCCCGCCGGCGCGCAGGTGGCCGAGTACAGCAACAGCGTCACGCTCTCGTTCCGCGTGCTGAATCCCTGATTTCCCCGTAACACCGCCTTCGAGGTCGACATGAAAACCACCGTGCTTGCCAGTGCGTGCGTTGCCGCGCTGCTGCTTTCTTCCGCTGTCTCCGCACAGACCGCGCCCGCCCCGCGTCCGCTGGTGGGAGGCCACGGCAACAACGTGCTGGCATTCATCGCCGAGCACGATGACAACGCCGATGGCCGCGTGACCTGGGACGAGTTCGAGACCTTCCGCCGCGCCCGCTTCGACGCCACCGATACCGACAAGAACGGCACCATCGAAGAAGCCGAATACGTGGCCGAGTTCGATGCCCGCGTGGCCGCCGAGATCGAGCGCGAACGCGCCGCCCAGGTCGAGCAGACCAAGGCCCGTTTCGCTGCGCTGGACACCGACAGGAATGGCCAGGTCTCGCGCGCCGAGTTCGATGCCGCCGGTGAGAAGACCTGGCAGGGTGGGCAGAAGGCGCTGGCCAGCAAGGGCGCGGATGCCAAGGCCGCACCGCAGCGCGAAGCGAAGACCGCGGCCGGCGCGCAGCGCTTCGACAACCAGCAGCGCAGCCGCCTGGGCATGCCGACCAGCCACACCGCGGCCGGCTTCCTCGAGCTGTACGACGAGAACGGTGACGGCAAGGTCGACCGCGCCGAGTACCAGCGCGTGCGCGATGCGCAGTTCGCCCGCACCGACAGCAGTGGCGATGGCCAGCTGAGCCTGGATGAGTACCTGGCCGAGTTCGAGACCCGCGTGGATCGCCGCATCGATGCGCTGGACCAGGGCGGCGACCGCCAGGTGCACGTGCGCTTTGGCGTGCTGGACGGTGACAAGGATGGCCACATGACCTTCGCCGAGTACCAGGTGTCGGGCAAGCGACTGTTCGAAACCGCCGACCGCAACAAGGATGGCGTGGTCGATGCGGCCGACGCCAAGGTGCCGGCACCCGCACCGCACCGTTGATTGCCCGGGTCACCCCGCGCGGGTGACCCGTCGTTGCAACCGTTGTTCTTTCTGCTGACCGGGCCGCCTGCATCAGGTGGGCCGGGAGGCCCCGTGCCTGATCGAGCCCTCGATGACGTCCTTTTCCAACCTGCTGCTGGCGACCTGCGTAACGCTGTGCGGACTGCATGCCGGCAGCGCCAGCGCTGCCGAACTGCACCGCGATGATGTGCTCGGCACCTCGCTGGACCTGCGCATCGACGCGCCTGCAGCGCAGGCGGCGGCTGCCCAGCAGGCGGCGCTGGCCGAGATCGAGCGACTGGATGCCGTGCTCAGCCGCTGGCGCGCGGACAGCGAGCTCAGTCGCTTCAATGCCAGCAGCGGACCCCAGCAGCTTTCCGGCGATCTGCGCGCCGTGCTGCGTCTGTGCGAGGAATGGCGGGCACGTACCGAAGGGCTTTTCAGCTGCCGCTTGGGTACGCTGGCACAGCGCTGGCGGCAGGCCCAGGAGAGCGGCGTGCTGCCGACGCGCGAGGAGCTGCGTGCTTTGGCTTCGGCTGCGGCCAATGCCGACGTCAGCCTTGATGACCGCGCGCCGGTGACCCGTCCGCAAGCGGTGGTGTTCGATGTCGATGCCCTCGCCAAGGGTTACATCATCGATCGCGCTCTCGCCGCCGCGCGTGCAGCGGCACCTGCCGCCACCGCGATCGCTCTGGATATCGGCGGCGATGCCCGTTACTGGCAGGCCAGCGGGGCAGGGCAGCCCTGGCCGGTTGGCGTGGCCGATGCCCGCGCACCGCGTGACAACCGGCCCGTGCTCGCCACCGTGGCGCTGCGCTCGCAGGCCATCGCGGCCAGCGGCCATGCGACTCGGGGCTACACGGTGGGCCGTCGCCAGTACAGCCACATTCTCGACCCCTGGTCGGGCTGGCCCATGCAGTTCGCACCGTCGGCGACGGTGGTGGCGCCCGATGCCAGCAGCGCCGATGCGCTGGCCACTGCGCTGTCGGTGATGCCGATCCGCTCCGGGCTGGAACTGGCCGATGCGATGGCGGACGTCGCCGCACTCATCCTCAGCGACACCGGTACTGCCTTCGCCTCGCAGCGTTGGCCGTCCTTGCTGGTGACCACCGACGGTGCAGCCGCTGCGCCCGAACAGCTGGTCATCGATTACCAGGTGCCCAACCTCGCCAGCGAGCGCTATCACGCGCCGTATCTGGCGATGTGGATCGCCCGCGAGGATGGCAGCCCGGTGCGCCAGCTGCTGGTGTTGGGCGAGCGCTCGCGCTATCTACAGGATCTGCCGCAGTGGTGGCGTCGCTACGGCCGCGACGATCTGCCGGCCATCCAGGGCATCGCCCGGCCGACCCGCATGCCCGGCCGCTATTCGGTGGCCTGGGATGGTCGCGATGACCGCGGCCAGGCGCTGCCGCCCGGTGCGTACCGCGTGCAGGTCGAAGCCGCGCGGCAGGGCGGGGGGCACGAATTCCTGTCCGTGCCGATCGATACCGGTCAGCGCAGCGATCTTCCCACGAAGGCGCAGGGCAGCAGCGAGATCGGCAGCCTGCAGGTCTCAAGGCCCTGACCACACCTCATTCCCGATTACTCCCAGCAACGCAGACCGCGCCGCACCCCGGCGCTCCGCAGCCAGGAACGCCCCGGGCCACATCGCCCACGGGCACAACCACCTTCCACAACTGCGGAGTTCCCGATGAAACTGCAACCCTCACTGCTGGCCCTGGCCGTCGCCACCAGCCTCGCCGTGCCGGCCCTCGCCCGTGCGGCCGCGCTTGAAGCCGACAGCACCCTCGACACCATCCAGGTGACCGAGACGCGCAAGAAGTCCGACAACCAGAACGTCACCACGCTGTCGGCCAAGAACCTGCAGCAGCAGGGCGCGCAGAGCATGGAGGACGCCATCCGGTACGTGCCCGGCGTGGAAATGGTCGATCTCGGTCGCGCCGGTTTCAACGGCTTCAACATCCGCGGCATGGAAGCCGACCGCGTGTCCATCACCCTGGACAACCTGAGCTTCCCGCAGAGCATGGACCCGGGCACCTACCAGCCCTATGAATTCTTCCGTTCCGGCCGCGGCAGCGTCGATCTGGAAGCAGTGAAGACGGTGGAGATCATCAAGGGCGCCGACGCGATCACCGCCGGCAGCGGTGCGCTCAGCGGCGCGGTGATGTTCACCACCAAGGACCCGGCCGATTTCCTCAAGGCCAGCGGCAACGACAGCTTCGGTTCGGTGAAGTACGGCTACACCGGTTCCAGCGACGAGAACATGGGTTCGCTGACCTTGGCCAACCGCACCGGCAGGTTCGAATCGCTGCTGGTCTACACCAAGCGCGATGGCCACGAGACCGAATCCTGGTACGACACCACCATCGATCGCCTTGGCCCGGGCCGCCGCACGCCCGATCCGGTCGACCGCGAGAGCGACAACCTGCTGTTCAAGGTCAACTTCCTGGCCACCGACACCCAGACCCTGGGTGTGGTGTACGAGCGCGCCCGCTCCACCAACGATGTCGACAACTGGACCCGCAGCGACGGCACCGGCTCGTACTTCTTCCGCAGCGCCGAAGACCGCAGCGATCGCGACCGCTACGGCCTGAAGTACACCTGGCGCGCGGACAACGCGCTGTTCGACAGCATGGAAGCCACCGCCGACTACCAGAAGAACTACATCCAGGGCCAGACCAACGTGCTGGTGGCCAACGGCACCGCGGCCACCTATGGCACCCGCTGCTCGACCACCGATCCGTGCTCGCGCCAGGAAAACCGCTGGGACACGCAGAAGCGCAACCGCGTCGCCCTGGACTTCGACAAGAGCCTTGAAGCCGCCGGCCTGCGCCATGACATCGTCTACGGTGCCGCCTGGCAGCAGGCGAAAATCCACTGGAACTCCGTGGACTCGCGCTGGGGCAACGATGGCAGCCTGTTCACCCGCGATACCGATCCGTCGCTGTGGCCGGACACCCGCGAGACCGACCTGACCGCCTACGTGCGTGACCGCGTGCGCCTGCTCGACGACCGCCTCAGCCTGACCGGCGGCCTGCGCTACGACAGCTACAAGTACACCCCGGAGACCTCGGCCGGTGGCAATGGCCAGTCGGGCTACGAGGACGACGCAGGCAGCGTCGGCGTCTCCAAGTTCTCTTCGCCAACCTGGAACCTGGGCGCCGAATTCAAGTTCACCGACACCCAGTCGCTGTGGGTGCAGGGCGGCCGCGGCTTCCGCGCGCCGGGCGTGAATGACATGTACGGCAGCGCGTCCAGCACCGACTACACCCGCGTGTCCGACGGCGCTACCGTGTCGTTGCCCGATGGCCGGAGCAACCCTGAACTGGATGCCGAGCGCAGCCTGAACCTGGAAATGGGCTGGCGCTTCCAGAGCGATCGCCTGCGCGTGGGCGTGTCGGTGTTCCGTGACAAGTACAGCAACTTCATCGACACCGCGCAGTACCTGGCCGATGAAGGCATCCAGTACCGCAACAGCCGCGGCGTGGTCAGCAATGGCTACACCTACACCATGCCCATCAACCGGGGCGAGGTGGAAGTGAAGGGTGTTGAAGCCGAGGGCATGTGGCTGCTGGCCGATGACTGGCTGGCGCGCGTGGCGTATTCGTACAACGAAGGCACCGACAACGACGGCGAGCCGCTGGCCAGCATCATCCCGGCCAAGGCCGTGGGCGGCCTGACCTACAACGCACCGTCGCGCCGCTGGAGCGTCACCGCCAACATCACCCACCAGCAGCGCAAGGATCCGTCGGACTACGGCAAGAGCATCACCAACGGCAGCTACGGCGTTGAAGTGGTGCCGGTCTACGCCTACAAGGCGCGCGAGTACACCCTGCTGGATGTGTTCGGCAGCTACGCCATCACCCCGAAGATCAACCTGACGGCCGGCGTCTACAACGTGTTCAACAAGGAGTATTACCTGTGGAACCGCGTGCGTACGGCGGGTGCAGGTACCGCGATCTTCCAGGGTGCAACCAGCCCTGATGGCATCGGCCGCTGGTCGCAGCCGGGCCGCAACGTGCGCTTCACCCTGAGCTACGACTTCCTGTAAGCAGGGCAGGGGTCGGATCCCTTTCCGCAGGAAAGGGCTCTGACCCCG
>JAFAFD010000186.1 GCA_023423675.1 Pseudomonadota bacterium
CCGCCGGGCATGGCCCGGCGCTACCGGCTTCCCGCTGCTCTGGTAGATGCCCCCCTTGGTGGGCATTGCCGGCCAGCGGCCGGCATTACCGGCATGGCGTGCCGCCGGGCATGGCCCGGCGCTACCAACATCGCGCGGCCATTGCCGGCCAGCGGCCGGCACTACCGGCGATCAGCGATTGCGCAATGCATGCACCGCGGGTGCCACCTGCGCCTGACGGTCCAGCTCAAGGCCGACCTGCAGCAGCGCATCGGCCAGCGCATCGGCATCATCGTCACGCAGCGTGGCGTGGCCGACCTTGCGGCCGTCGCGCGGCTGCTTGCCGTAGTCATGCCAATGGCCACTGGCCTGGCCCAGCACCGGCGTCGCATCGGGCATCGCGCCCAGCCAGTTCAGCATGCAGGCATGGCCGAGCATGCGGGTGCTGCCCAGCGGCAGGCCCAGCACGGCGCGCAGGTGGTTCTCGAACTGCGAGGTCTCGCTGCCTTCGATGGTCCAGTGGCCGGAGTTGTGCACGCGCGGTGCCATCTCGTTGGCCAGCAGCTCGCCATCGCGGCAGAACAGCTCCAGCGCGAACACGCCCACGTAGCCCAGGTGCTCGGCCACGCGGCGCGCATAACCAATCGCCGCCTCATGCTCGGCATCGGACAGCACGGCCGGGGCCACGCTGGCCGACAGCACGCCATCGACATGCCAGTTGCCGGTGACCGGCCACGCCTGGAAGCTTCCATCACGGCCGCGCACGGCGACCACGCTGACTTCGCGCTGGAAGGCGACGAAGCCCTCCAGGATCAGGCCGGTGCGCTCGACCTGGGCGCCGAGGGCGTCCCATGCGGCGTCGATGTCCGCCTCGCTGCGCAGGCGGAACTGGCCCTTGCCGTCATAGCCGAGGCGGCGGGTCTTGAGGATGCACGGCAGGCCGAACTCGGCGGCCTTCGCGGCCAGCTCGTCACGGCTGCGGATATCGGCGAAGGCCGGCAGCGGAATGCCCAGCTGCTGGAACAGGCTCTTCTCGCTCAGCCGATCCTGCGCGACGGCCAGCGCCGACGGCGGCGGGTAGACCGGCACCTGCTCGGCCAGCCACTGCGCACTGTCGGCCGGCACGTTCTCGAAATCGAAGGTGACCACGTCGACCTTGGCGGCAAACTCGGCCAGGGCCTTGCGATCATCGAACGCCGCCACGGTGAGCGGCGCCAGCGGGCCGCTGCAGGCGTCGGCCGCCGGGTCGTACAGCTCGAAGCGCAGCCCCAGCGGCGCACCGGCCAGGACCATCATGCGGGCGAGCTGTCCGCCGCCCAGGATGCCGACGGTCAGGCTCATTGGCGCGGATCGTCGTGGGCCATGACATCTTCGGTCTGGCGGGTGCGGAAGGCCTCCAGCGCCTGACCGATGGCCGGCTGGTCGCTGGCCAGCATCGCCGCGGCGAACAGCGCCGCGTTGGATGCACCCGCATTGCCGATCGCGAAGGTGGCGACCGGGATGCCGGCCGGCATCTGCACGATCGACAGCAGCGAATCCATGCCGTTGAGGGCCTTGGACTGCACCGGCACGCCCAGCACCGGCACGGCGGTCTTGGCGGCGATCATGCCCGGCAGGTGCGCGGCCCCGCCGGCACCGGCGATGATCGCGCGCAGGCCGCGCGGGCCCGCTTCTTCTGCGTAGCTGAACAATACGTCCGGGGTGCGGTGGGCGGAGACCACCTTCACTTCGAACGGAACACCCAGGGCTTCAAGCTTCTGGGCGGCGTGCTGCATGGTTTCCCAGTCGGAGCGGGAACCCATGACGATGCCGACAAGCGGCGCGATCGGGTTGGGGGTCATTGGCCGTCACCTACCTTAAAGACGTATTCTAGCCGTCTTCCACGCAAGACGAAGAACCATGGATCGCAAGCTGCTTGACCTGCTGGTGTCGCCGGACACCCGCCAGCCCCTGTCCCTGCTGGATGGCAAGGGCCTGGAAGCCCTCAACAAGGCCATTTCCGCCGGCTCGGTCAACAAGGCCGACGGCAACCCGCTGGCCCAGCCGCTGCGCGAAGCGCTGGTCACCCGTGACCGCAAGCAGGTGTTCCGGGTCGACGACGGCATTCCGGTGCTGCTGGCCGAAGAGGCCATCCCGACCGCGCAGATCGCCGACTTCCCCGCCGCATGACCGCCCTGCCGACGCCGGATGCGGCCCTCGTCGCGGCCGATGTCGCCCGCGCGTTGGCCGAGGACCTGGGCAGCGGTGACGTCACCGCCGCCCTGCTGCCCGACCAGGCCGACAGCGCCTACCTACTGTGCAAGCAGGACGATGCGGTGATCGCCGGTCGCCCCTGGTTCGACGCCACCCATCGGGCGCTCGACCCGGACGTCCGCATCGAATGGCGCGTGGCCGAGGGCGACCGCGTCGCCGCCGGCACCGTGCTGGCCCTGCTGCACGGGCGCAGCCGCAGCCTGGTCAGCGCCGAGCGCACCTCGCTGAATTTCCTGCAGACCCTCTCCGGCACCGCCACCACCACCGCCCGCTACGTGGCCGCGGTGGCCGGCACCGGCACGCGCATCCTCGATACCCGCAAGACCCTGCCCGGCCTGCGCCTGGCGCAGAAGTACGCGGTGCGCTGCGGCGGCGGCGACAACCACCGCTTCGGCCTGTACGACACGGTGATGCTGAAGGAAAACCACATCCGTGCCGCCGGCTCGCTGCCCGCTGCGGTGGCTGCCGCGCGCCAGCAGTGGCCGTCGCTGCCGCTGGTGGTGGAGGTGGAAGACCTGGAGCAGCTGCAGCAGGCACTGGATGCCGGCTGCGAGCGCATCCTGCTGGACGACTTCGATGCCGCGCTGCGCCGCGAGGCCGTGCGCATCACCGCTGGGCGCATTCCACTGGAAGTCTCCGGCAGTGTCGGCCTGGAGGGATTGCGCGCGATCGCCGAGGACGGCGTGGACTGCATTTCCATCGGCGGCCTGACCAAGCACGTGCAGGCGATCGACCTGTCGCTGAAGCTGGGGCCGCCGCCGGGTTGAGGGTGGCTCCTGTAGAGCCGAGCCCACGCTCGGGTGCCCCTCGAGCTGCCGCTTCGCTCGCCGGGCATGGCCCGGCGCTACCGGTTCCGAGTCCTTCACGATTCGGCTACGCCTGCCTCTGCGACGCTGCGGCCATCCCCCACAGGAGCCGCGCATGCGCCGGATGCTGTTGCCTGCCTGCCTGCTGCTGGCCGCCGCGCCGCTGTCAGCCGCCGCCGCCGAAGCCTGCGACGTGCCACCCCGCTTCGGCCTCAGTCCGCTGGCGATCTCCATCCGCAATGCTGCCTGCAATGAACATCGGCTCTGGTACCGCCCCTTCATCGACCGCGAGGGGCGCGCGGCCAGCCTCAGCGTCACCGAAGCGGAGAACGAGAACCTGGCCGACAACGGCCTGATCGCCTGGCAGCGCGTGGCCAGCTACTGGCGCGACAGCGGCACGCTCAACGCGATGGGCAGCATTCCCGGCGCCAGCAGCTGCCTGGCGCCGCTGGGCACGCGCTACACCGACAGCGACTGCCGCGCCTTCCTGATCGACAACCCGTGGTCGGCCGCGTTCATTTCCTGGGTGATGACCCGCGCCGGCGTGCCGGGCTTCACCACGTCGCCGCGGCATATCGACTACATCCGCGCCGCCTACCAGGCGGGGCCGACCGGCGTGCCGTACCGGCTGGTGGATCCGGCCACGGCCAAGCCGGCACCGGGCGACCTGCTGTGCTTCCTGCGCGACCGCAGCAGCACGCTGAGCTACAGCGGGCTGGTGAAAGCGCTGGGCAACGGCTCGGTCGGTCACTGGAAATCGCATTGCGAAGTCGTGGTGGCGGCCAACCTCGGCGGCGACCAGACCCTGTACCTGGTGGGCGGCAACGTGATGAACACCGTGGCCATGCGCCTGCTGCAGCTGGACCGCACGGGCCTCATCCAGCTGCCGCCCGCGCGCGATCGCAGCAGCACCGGCATCGACTCCAGCTGCACGCCCGGCCGCGAGGACGAATGCAGCTTCAACCGTCAGGACTGGGCGGCACTCTTGCAGCTGACAGCTCCGGCATCGAGGGTGGCACCGCCGCCGGTCACGCCAGCCACGAACGGACAATGAGCAGGATGGCTTGATCCGCTGCGCGTTCGCCGCCATCTTTGCGGGATCGACCCTGCACGCGTGACGCCATGCCTACCCTGTTGTTGCTGCTGATTGCCGGCGGCATCGTCTACTTCTTCTGGAATGCCGCGCGTTCCGCCGCCGAACGTGCCATCGAACTCGGCCGCAACGCCTGCCGCGCCGCCGACGTGCAGTGGCTGGACCAGGCGGTGCACGCCACCGGCATGCGCCTGTCGCGCGGCGAGGATGGCCGGCTCGGCTTCGAGCGCACCTTCAAGTTCGAGTATTCCTACGACGGCATCGATCGCCACGTCGGCCGCATGGTGCTGCGCGGCGACCAGCTGGTCTCGTTCACCGGCCCGGGTGCGGCGCGGATCAGCCAGATCCGCGCGGATGTGGAAGACGCAGAGGACGTCTGAACCCGGTAGCGCGGGCAGAAGCGTGCCGATCAAGGGTCGGCACCCACCGTTGCTTTATGGTGTGCCGACCAACGGTCGGCACCTACCGTTGCTTGTCGGCACCTACCGTTATTTGACAACGCGCAGCGTCGGGCGGCCCTTCGGCGGCGGCGTGGTCGGCGGCCGGTCGTCCGGCGGCGTGTCATCCGACGAGGTCTCGCCTTCGTGCAGCAGCTCGTCGCTGGTCGGTGCCGGTTCGGTACCCGGAATATCGTCCGGCAGCGCCATGCCCTGCCCGGTCTCGCGCGCGTACACGGCCAGCACCGCGCTGATCGGCACCTGCACCGGATAGCTGGTACCGGAGAAGCGGGCCGAGAAGCTCACCATCTCGTTGTTGATCATCAGCTGCACCACCGCGCGCTCGGCAATGTTGAGCACCACGCGGCCCTCGTTCACCGCCGCAGGCGGCACCTGGACGCCGGGAACGCCGGCATCGACCAGGATGTGCGGGGTCAGCTGGTTGTCGTTGATCCATTCCACCAGCGCCCGCAGCAGGTACGGGCGGTGGCTGGTCATGTGGAAGAAGTCGTCGGTCATGCGTGAAGTGTACGCGCCCGACGCCCCTGCCGGGGCGGATCGACTGCACGCCAGTGGGCATGCAGACGGAATGCGCCCGCCGGGATCAGCCCGGCAGGTCGCGCAGCTTCCTTTCCTGGTCGGTCAGGCTGCGGACGAAACCGGGGTGGCGGAAGATGCGGTTGCCGTAATCCTCGATGGCCTTGCCATCCTTGGGCAGCGGCACGTCCAGCGACTGCAGCCGCCAGATGATCGGGGCCATCGCGCAGTCAGCCAGGCTCATTTCCGGGTTGAGGAAGAACTTGCTGGCCTTGAACAGCGGCAGCGAGGCGGTCAGCAGTTCCTTCAGGCGCTTACGACCGGCTTCGGCCTGGGTCTTGTTGCCCAGCTGGATGGCCTGCACCTGCGGCACCCAGTCGTGCTCGATGCGCAGCATGGCCAGGCGGATGCGCGCACGCGAGAGCGGATCGACCGGCATCAGCGGAGGATGCGGGTAGCGCTCGTCGAGATACTCGCTGACCACCGAGGCGGCGTACAGCACCAGCTCGCGCTCGACCAGGGTCGGCACCGAGTGGTAGGGATTGAGGTCGATCAGATCTTCAGGCGGGTTCTGCGGATCGACAGCAACGGAGTCATAGCTGACCCCTTTGGCCGCCAGGACCAGGCGGACCCGGTGGCACAGGACATCATCGTTCGAGGAAAACAGCGTCAGTGTATTGCGCATGCGTACGCTCGCCGCCATCAAAGGCTCTCCCACGACAGGAGACCGCCTGCCGTCCCGGCGCCACCAGCCCCTTGCCAGTGGTCGACTCCTGCCCGAGTGTGCAACCGGGCATCACAAAAGCCAATAGGTCTGAGGCAATGCCGGGGAAGACTCAATGCACGTCCTTCCATTATTCCTTCTTCAGCAGATACAGCAGGAAGGTCAGCAGAGCCAGGAACAGGATCACCCACACACCCAGCTGCTGGCGCTTCAGCGCAGCCGGTTCGCCGGCATATTCCAGGAAGTTGGTGATGTCCCGCACGGCCTGGTCGTACTGCCCGGCATCGACGTTGCCCGGCGTTTCCAGCCGCAGCCCGGTGACCGGCGGATCCATGCCCGGCGCCTCGGCCTTGCCATGCACCGCGTGCTGCAGGCCCTGCATCTCCCACAGCGGATTGGGCATGGATGCGTTGGCGAACAGGGCGTTGTTCCAGCCCAGCGGCCGGCTGCTGTCCAGGTAGAACGACT
>JAFAFD010000342.1 GCA_023423675.1 Pseudomonadota bacterium
GCGCCGGGCCATGCCCGGCGACGGTTCAGCCCGCCACCGGCGCCGGCAACGGATCCACGTGCCCGCACGCACTGCAGGTGCGCAGTTCCAGGCTGGCCTGGTAACGCGCGAACACCTTGGGCAGGTCGGTCTCGATGTTCTGCAGCGGGAAATACTCTTCGTGCAGCTTGTGGTTGCAGCGTTCGCAATGCCAGATCACGCCATCCTTCTCGTGGGGCAGGCGCTTGCGCTCGACCACCAGGCCGATGCCGCCCGGCGGGCGCCGCGGCGAATGCGGCACCTTGGCCGGCAGCAGGAAGATCTCGCCGGCGCGGATCGGGATGTCACGCACCGCGCCGTCTTCCTGCACCTTCAGCACCATCTCGCCTTCGAGCTGGTAGAACCACTCCGGGCCTTCGTCGTAGTGGTAGTCGGTGCGCGAGTTCGGCCCGCCCACCACCATCACGATGAAGTCGCCGTTGTCGATCATCTTGTTGCCCACCGGCGGCTTCAGCAGGTGGCGGTGTTCTTCGATCCAGGCGTGCAGGTTGATCGGCGAGGCGAGCATGGTCGGTTTCCCCGGAAGGTCAGTCGCGCTTGCCTTGGCGCGGCACGTAGGACAGGGCCTTTTCGTAGGCCGGCTGCAGGTCTTCCTGCGAACCCACGTCGATGCCCATCTCGCGCACGCGGCCGTCTTTCAGGCTGTACACCCAGCCATGCACCATCAGCTTCTGGCCGCGGGCCCAGGCGTCCTGCACGATGGTCGAGCGGCACAGGTTGGCGACCTGCTCGATCACGTTCAGTTCGCACAGGCGGGCGTGCTTGAGCTCATCGGTCTCGATGGCATCGATGATCGCGGTGTGCTTCTGCATCACATCTCCCACGTGGCGCAGCCAGTTGTCGGCCAGGCCGACGCGGGTGTTGTGCAGGCAGGCGTGCACGCCGCCGCAGCCGTAGTGGCCGACGATCAGGATGTGCTTCACCTTCAGCTGGTCCACCGCGTACTGCACCACGCTCAGGCAGTTCAGATCGGTGTGGGCGACCACGTTCGCCACGTTGCGGTGCACGAACACTTCACCCGGCGCCATGCCGATGATCTGGTTGGCCGGCACGCGCGAATCGGAACAGCCGATCCACAGGTATTCCGGGTGCTGCTGCTTCGCCAGCTGGTGGAAGAACTCGGGGTCTTCCTTTTCGATGCGGTCGGCCCAGTCGCGGTTGTTCTGCAGCAGCTTGTGGATGTCTTTCATGTTCGGGTCCCTGGCGTCGGGTGGGCGAGGAGCGTGGCCATCCGGCCGCGTCGTCGCGGGAAACAGTGCGCTCAGTCGCTGGCGGCGGTCTGCGCGCGATGCCAGCGCATCCACTGCGCCAGCTCGGTGAAATGCGGGGTGTCGAGCTTTTCCAGTTCGGCGATCACCGCCTGCTGGTTGGCCTCGGGATGGTTCTGGCTCAGCTTCAGCTTCAGCTGCACCTGTTCGACCTGGAAGCGGAAGCCGATGATGCCGCGCAGCTGGCGGCGGTGGTCGTCACGCTGCGGTTCGAACTGCCAGTCCTGGCCGACGCTGACTTCGAAGCGGTCGCCGATGTCGGAGACCAGCTGGGCCAGTTCGTCGGTGTCGTCGAAGCGCTGCAGCTGGCCGCGCAGTTCGGCGGCGGCGTAGTTCCAGGTCGGCACGCGCGAGGCGGCTTCCTTGTCCGGGTACCAGCTGGCCGACACATAGCCGTGCGGGCCGTCGACCAGCACCTTGGCCGCGCCGTCGTGGCGCGACTGCGGGTTGGCGCGGGCCCAGTGGCCGCGCAGTTCAACCTGGTGGCCCTCGCGCCGGTACAGCACCGGCACCCGGGTCAGTTCGGGCAGGCCGTCGGCGCCGGTGGTCAGCACGGTGACGAACGGATCACGCGCCAGCAGGCGATCGAGCCAGAGCAGGTCGGTCTCGGCGAAGTCGCGCGGGGTGAACATGGTTTGCGCCTCAGGCGCGCGCGCCCAGCGACTGGATCATGCGCCCGCGCAGGCCTTCATCACTGCCGGCCTGCGGCGGCTGCACTTCGTGCAGGCTGAAGCCACGCACCAGCGCATCTTCTTCGTCCAGGCCGTCGTACTCGACGAATTCGGCGTCGAACAGCTGCGAACGGGCGGTGTCTTCGCTGTCATAGCTCAGCGTGTTGCCGTCGCTGTCGAGCACTTCGGCGGTGCCGGCCGGGCGCACGCGCAGGCGGGCCCAGATCAGGGTATTGCCGAGGCTGGCCAGCCACCAGCTGTCACGTGCGTCGTTGTTGTCGTTCATGTGTGTGTTACCAGAGCGAGACCAGCCAGAGCAGGGCGGCCATGCCCAGTCCGGCCAGCAGGGTCAGCAGCGATACCCAGGCCGGCGTCGCCAGCCCGGACAGCGAGCGGTCCGGCTGCTGGCGGTAATCGCGGCGCAGCAGCCAGGCCAGGGCGTGGGGCTTGAGGAAGGCGCCATTGCCGAAGCGCGCGGCGAGCGCCGGATGGCGGTCGCGCACGTGCACCAGGGTCAATGGCCAGAAGATCACGAAGGCACTGAACCCGGCCACTGCGACGCCGACGAAACAGAGGGCGAAGAACAGGGTCATGGGGGCAGTACCTCCGTGGTCGTTGGGTTGGGCTTAGAAGTCCGCGCTGCCTGGGGCACGCGGGTAGGGGATCGCATCGCGGATGTTGGACAGGCCGCAGACGTAGACCACCAGGCGCTCGAAGCCCAGGCCGAAGCCGGCGTGCGGCACCGAACCGTAGCGGCGGAAATCGCGGTACCAGCTGTAGTGCTCGCGATCCAGGCCGAACTGGGCCATGCGCGCGTCCAGCACGTCCAGGCGTTCTTCGCGCTGGCTGCCGCCGATGATCTCGCCGATGCCCGGGGCCAGCACGTCCATCGCGGCGACGGTCTTGCCGTCGTCGTTCAGGCGCATGTAGAAGGCCTTGATGTGCTCGGGGTAGTTGGTGACCACCACCGGGCGACCGACGTGTTCTTCGGTCAGCCAGCGCTCGTGCTCGGTCTGCAGGTCCAGGCCCCACTCGACCGGGAAATCGAACTTCTTGCCCGACTTCTGCAGCAGGCTGACCGCATCGGTGTAGTCGATGCGCTCGAACGGTGCGTTGATGAAGTCTTCCAGCTTGGTGATCGCGTTCTTGTCCACGCGCTCGGCGATGAAGGCCAGGTCGTCTCCGCGCTCGTTCAGCACGGCACGGAACAGGTACTTCAGGAACTCTTCGGCCAGGCGTGCGTCTTCGGCCAGGTCGGCGAAGGCGATTTCCGGCTCGATCATCCAGAACTCCGCCAGGTGGCGGGTGGTGTGGCTGTTCTCGGCGCGGAAGGTCGGGCCGAAGGTGTAGACCTTGCTCAGCGCCAGGCAGTAGGCCTCGACGTTCAGCTGGCCGGACACGGTCAGGAAGGTTTCCTTGCCGAAGAAGTCGCGGCTGAAATCGATCGCGCCCTTGTCGTCGCGCGGCAGGTTCACCATGTCCAGGGTGGACACGCGGAACATCTGGCCGGCGCCTGCGGCGTCGGAGGTGGTGATGATCGGGGTGCTGATCCAGTTGAAGCCGTTCTCGTGGAAGAAACGGTGCACGGCCTGGGCCAGGCAGTTGCGGATGCGGGTGACCGCGCCGAACAGGTTGGTGCGCGGGCGCAGGTGCGCCACTTCACGCAGGAACTCCGGCGACATCGGCTTGGGCTGGATCGGGTAGGTGAGCGGGTCTTCGACCCAGCCGACCACTTCCAGCGCGCTGGCCTGGATCTCGAACGACTGGCCCTTGCCCTGCGACTTCACCAGGGTGCCGGTGGCGATGACCGAGCAGCCGCTGGTCAGGCGCTTGATCTCGTCGAAATTGGCCAGGGTGTCGTTGGCCACGACCTGGATCGGCGCGAAGCATGAACCGTCGCTCACATTGACGAAGGCCAGATTCGCTGAACCGCGCACCGTGCGCACCCATCCGCGTACCGTGACTTCGCCGCCTTCCGGGATCTTCCCGGCAAGCGCATGTTCAACGCTGACCACCGTCATGACTTGAATCCTCTGCTGATCGACTCGATCTGTGAACACGGGAGTTTACCGGTTGCAGCGTTCTGCTTGCGAGGCATTTTTCGCGACCCTGGCTCCTTATAATGTCCCCGTACCCTTGGAGTGAGCCTCATGGCCGTCAGCCTGACCCCCATCGCCTTCGAGCGCGTGCAGCGCTTTGTTGCCCAGACCCCCGGCGCCCTGGGCCTGCGCTTCGGCGTGACCAAGACCGGCTGCTCCGGCTGGGGCCACGTGACCGACCTGGCCCGTGACGAGCGCGAGGGTGACACCGTGTTCGACCAGGAGGGCGTGAAGATCTACGTCGACGCCAAGAGCCTGGCCCTGGTGGACGGCACCGTGATCGACTTCGGCAAGCACGGCCTGAGCGAGACCTTCACCTTCAGCAACCCGAACGCCACCGCTGAATGCGGCTGCGGTGAGAGCTTCACCACCGACGCCGACAAGGCCTGAGCCTGGTCCTGCGCCCGCCGGGCATGGCCCGGCGCTACCGGGTTCAGGTTTGCCCGCCGCGGCCCGGTTGCCCGGCACCCCCATCTGCGCCATAATGCGCGGCTTCCTGTCTTCCTGGCGGGAACCCTTGCCCCACCGCGGTATCCACGGCGGGGGGCTGTCCGGCCGCAAGGCCACATCCGAAAGGTAGAAAAAACATGAGTCGTCATTACGAAATCGTGTTCATGGTCCACCCGGACCAGAGCGAGCAGGTCCCGGCCATGATCGAGCGCTACAAGTCGCTGGTCGAGAACGGCAACGGCACCATCCACCGTCTGGAAGACTGGGGCCGCCGCCAGCTGGCGTACCCGATCCAGAACCTGGTGAAGGCGCACTACGTGCTGCTGAACATCGAAGCCGACCAGGCCGTTCTGAACGAACTGACCGAAAGCTTCCGCTTCAACGACGCCGTGCTGCGCAACCTGGTCATCAAGCGTGACGAGGCTGACACCGAGCAGTCGCTGATCATGAAGAGCAAGGACGAGAAGGGTGACAAGCCGGAGCGCGGTGAGCGCCGTCGTCGTGACGACGAAGAAGGCGAGTCCACCACCACCGCTGACAACGAAGCCGGCGACGACGCCGCTTCTGCCGCCTAAGGAGCCTTCCCATGTCCAAGTTCTTCCGTCGTCGCAAGTTCTGCAAGTTCACCGCTGAAGGTGTCAAGGAGATCGATTACAAGGATCTCAACACCCTGCGCCAGTACCTGACCGAGAACGGCAAGATCGTGCCGAGCCGCGTCACCGGTACCAAGTCGAAGTACCAGCGTCAGCTGGCGACCGCCGTCAAGCGCGCTCGCTTCCTGGCCCTGATCCCGTACACCGACAACCACGACGTCTGATGCCCGGCGGGGCGGCCCGGTGCCGCCCCCGCTGTGCCAGCTATTCGGACAGCCTTTGTTGCGGGGCTTCGCCTCGCTAACGAATAACTTATCTGGAGCAATACCATGCAGCTGATCCTCCTGCAGAAAGTCACCAACCTCGGCAACCTGGGCGACCTGGTCGACGTGAAGCCGGGCTACGGCCGTAACTTCCTCGTGCCGCAGGGCAAGGCCGTTCCGGCCACCGAGAGCAACAAGGCCGAGTTCGAAGCCAAGCGCGCCGAATACGAAGCCAAGGCCCAGGCCATCCACGCCGACGCTGACGCCCGCAAGGCCAAGCTGGAAGGCGCGAGCGTGACCATCGCCGCCAACGCTTCGACCGAAGGCAAGCTGTACGGCTCGGTCGGCGCACGCGAAATCGCTGAAGCCTTCACCGCTGCCGGCTTCGAGCTGAACAAGAGCGAAGTCATCCTGGGCGAAGGCGCCTTCCGCAACATCGGTGAGTACGACGTCCTGGTGCACCTGCACGCCGACGTCGAAACCACCGTCAAGGTTGTGGTTGAAGCCGAAAAGGCCTGATCCCAAGCCGAGAGGCCTGGTGTCACCAGAACGGGCGCCCGCAAGGGTGCCCGTTTTTGTTTATGCGGGCCCCTGTCCGCGCGGCCGGGCCCGGGGAATGTTCCACGCCCCCGTAGAACATGCCTCGTAGAACCGGCCCACATCGGTATACTCAGGGCGTCACACCCGTTCCACGGCCAGCGATCCCAGCAGGATCAATGACTTGGAGGGTAAGCAGGCCGCTCGCCGGCCCCAGTCCGGAACCTCTATGCGTCTTTCCACGATCAAGCTGTCCGGCTTCAAGTCGTTCGTCGATCCGACCACCCTGCACCTGCCGACCAACATGACCGGCGTGGTGGGGCCCAATGGCTGCGGCAAGTCGAACATCATCGACGCCGTGCGCTGGGTCATGGGCGAAAGCTCGGCCAGCCGCCTGCGCGGCGATTCGCTGACCGACGTGATCTTCTCCGGTTCCAATGCCCGCAAGCCGGTTTCGCAGGCCACCGTCGAGCTGATCTTCGATAATTCGGACCACACGATTTCCGGCGAGTACGCCTCGTTCAACGAAATCTCGGTCAAGCGCACCGTCAGCCGCGACGGCAGCAGCAACTATTATCTCAACGGCACCAAGTGCCGCCGCCGCGATATCACCGATCTGTTCCTGGGCACCGGCCTGGGGCCGCGCAGCTACTCGATCATCGAGCAGGGCATGATCAGCCAGATCATCGAGGCGCGCCCGGAAGACCTGCGCGTGTACCTGGAAGAGGCCGCCGGCATCTCCAAGTACAAGGAGCGCCGCAAGGAAACCGAAACCCGCATCCGCCATACCCGCGAGAACCTCGACCGGCTGGGCGACCTGCGCGACGAGATCAGCAAGCAGCTCGAACACCTCAAGCGCCAGGCACGGCAGGCCGAGCAGTACCAGGCGCTGCAGGAAGAGCGCCGGGTCAAGGATGCCGAGTGGAAGGCCCTGGAATTCCGTGGCCTCGACGGCCGCCTGTCCAAGCTGCGCGAAGGCCTGTCGCAGGAAGAAACCAAGCTGCAGCAGCTGATCGCCGACCAGCGTGAAGCCGAAGCGCGCATCGAGACCTCGCGCGTGCGCCGCGAAGAGGCTGCCGACGCGCTCAATACCGCGCAGGCCGCCGTCTACCAGATCGGCAGCACGCTGGCCCGCGTCGAGCAGCAGATCCAGCACCAGCGTGAGCTGTCGCAGCGCCTGCACAAGGCGCGCGACGAAACCCGCCAGGCGCTGTCCGAGCTCGGCCAGCACATCAGCGGTGACGAAGCCAAGCTGAGGGTGCTGCGCGAAGCCGTCGACGATGCCACCCCGCAGCTGGAAGCGCTGCAGGAAGAAAACGAAATCAAGCAGGAAAGCCTGCGCGAGGCCGAAGACCGCCTGGCAAGCTGGCAGCAGCGCTGGGAACAGCACACCTCGCAGAGCTCGGAAGCCTCGCGCGCTGGCGATGTCGAGCGCACCCGCGTGGACTATCTGGACAAGCAGATCCTCGATGCCGACCGCCGCCGCGAAGCGCTGGCCGCCGAGCGCGCCGGGCTGGACGTGGATGCGCTGGAGGAGGCCTTCGAGCAGCTGTTCCTGCAGCACGAGACGCAGAAGACCGCGCTGGACGAACTCGGCGAGGACGTCGAGCGCCGCAAGCAGGGCGTGACTGCCGTGCAGGAGCAGCAGCGCACCGGCCAGAACGAGCTGGCCGAGCTGCGCAAGCAGGCCAATGGCCTGCGCGGCCGCCTGGCATCGCTGGAGACCCTGCAGCAGGCCGCACTCGGCCAGGAGCAGGGTGCTGCCGTGGCGTGGCTGAAAGCCCATGGTCTGGATTCGGCGGCGCGCGTGGGCGAACGCCTGGACGTCGACGCGGGCTGGGAAAACGCAGTGGAAAGCGCGCTCGGTCAGTTGATCGAAGGCGTGCTGGTGGATGATCCGGCACGCCTGGTCGATGCACTGGGCGAGCTGGGCGATGGCCGCATCGCGCTGGTGGCCGATGATGCCGGCGATCTGAAGGTGGCGCCGACCTCGCTGGCCGCACGTGTGCGCGGTCCGGTGGCGATCCGCTGCCTGCTGGCGCACCTGCACGGTGCCCGCGACCTGGCCGAAGCGAAGACGCTGCAGGCCGGCCTGCCCGAGGGCGATTCGATCATCACTCAGGGCGGCGAGCGCCTGGGCCAGGGCTGGCTGCGCGTGTCGCGCTCGGGTGCGGCCCAGCAGGGCGCACTGCTGCGCGAACGCGAGATCAACGAACTGCGCGAGCAGATCGAACAGCTGCAGGACCGCGAGGCCGCGCTGGAAGAACAGCTGGCCGGTTTCCGTGAGCAGCTGCTGGCTGCAGAGCAGCAGCGTGAAGACGCGCAGCGCTCGATGTACCAGGCCCACCGCGCGGTGTCCGAGCTGGCAGGTCAGCTGCAGGGCCAGCAGGGCAAGGTGGAAGCGGCGCGCACGCGTATCGATCGCATCGAAGGAGAGCTGTCGCAGCTGCTGGAAACGCTGGACGTCAACCGCGAACAGGCGCGTGAGGCGCGCTCGCGGCTGGAGAACGCCGTCAGCAGCATGGGCGACCTGGAGTCGACGCGGCAGGGGCTGGAAGGCGAGCGCCGCCAGTTGACCGAGGCGCGTGACCTGGCCCGTGAAGCAGCACGCGCCGTGCGCGAGCGTTCGCACGCGTTGGCACTGACCCTGGAGTCGCAGCGCGCCCAGGTGGCTTCGCTGAGCCAGGCGCTGGAGCGTATGAGCACCCAGCGCGGGCAGCTGGATTCGCGCCTGGGCGAGCTGCATTCGCAGCTGGACGAGGGCGATTCGCCGGTCGAGGCGCTGCAGGCCGAGCATCAGAACGCATTGGAAGAGCGCGTTCGTGCCGACCGCGTGCTGACCGAAGCGCGCACGCTGCTCGATGGCATCGACGCCGAGCTGCGCAACTACGAGCAGACCCGCCACCAGCGCGATGAACAGGCACTGGCCCAGCGCGAGCGCATTTCCCAGCGCAAGCTTGACCAGCAGGCCCTTGTGCTCAGCGCCGAGACCCTGCAGGGCGCGGTGGAGAAGGCCGGTTTCGTGCTGCAGGACGTGCTCAACACGCTGCCCGACGACGCGCGCCTGGGCGACTGGGAACAGGCCGTGCACCAGATCGATGGCCGCATGCGCCGGTTGGAGCCGGTCAACCTGGCGGCCATCCATGAGTACGGCGAGGCCTCGCAGCGTTCGGACTACCTGGATGCGCAGCACACCGACCTGACCACCGCGCTGGAAACCCTCGAAGACGCCATCCGCAAGATCGACCGCGAGACCCGCGGCCGTTTCAAGGACACCTTCGACCGCGTCAACGCCGGCGTGCAGGCGCTGTACCCGCGCCTGTTCGGTGGCGGCCATGCCTACCTGGAACTGACCGGTGAAGATCTGCTCGACACCGGCGTGACTATCATGGCCCGGCCTCCGGGAAAGCGCGTTTCCAGTATCTCGCTCTTGTCCGGTGGCGAAAAGGCGATGACCGCGGTGGCGCTGGTGTTTGCCATCTTCCAGCTAAACCCTGCGCCGTTCTGCCTGCTGGACGAGGTGGACGCACCGCTGGATGAAGCCAACGTCGGCCGGCTGGCCAACATGGTCAAGGAGATGAGCGAGAAGGTGCAGTTCCTGTTCGTCAGCCACAACAAGGCAACGATGGAGGCGGCCCACCAGCTCTCGGGCGTCACCATGCGCGAGCCCGGCGTCAGTCGTCTGGTCAGCGTGGATCTTGAAGAAGCAGCGCGATTGGCTGGCGCTGCGTGACATGCGATTCTTACTACCTGAATGGATTTGCCGGAGAACCTACTGAATGACCGACACGGCACTGTTGCGCATCGGCATCCTGGCCGCCGGCCTGCTGCTGGTGGCTGCGATCTTCCTGTTTGGCCGCCCGAAGAAGAAGCCGCAGGGGCGCCGCGTGGAAAGCGCCGAACCGGCCAGCGGCGAGCGTCGCGAGCCGGTGCTGGGCGAAGACGGCGTGGCCCTGGCCGAGAGCCGTGGCGAACCGGGCCTGGGCGATGAAGGCCAGCAGGCCGAACTCGGCCTGGCCGATACCGATCCGGGCAGCAGCGATCTGGGCAAGCGTGCGACGCAGGACTTCGACAAGATCGTGTCGTTGTTCGTGGCCGCCCGCGCCGGTGAGCAGCTGCGCGGCGAGGATATCGTGGTGGCGGCCGAAAAGACCGGCCTGGTGTTTGGCCACATGAACGTGTTCCACCGCCTGGTGGAAGGCCATCCCGAGCGCGGCCCGATCTTCTCGATGGCCAGCATCATGAAGCCGGGCAGCTTCGACATGGCCAACATCCGCGCCATGGAAACCCCGGCCATCGCCTTCTTCCTGACCCTGCCGGCGCCGCTGACCGCGCTCGATGCCTGGGAAAAGATGCTGCCGACCGTGCAGCGCATGGCCGAGCTGCTCGATGGCGTGGTGCTGGATGACAGCCGCAACGCCCTGGGCCGCCAGCGCATCGCGCACATCCGCGATGAGCTGCGTGCCTATGACCGCCAGCACCAGGCCCCGCCGCTGACCAAGACCCCGCGCTGGTAAAAGCGTTTTTTCCGGTGTGCCGACCAACGGTCGGCACCC
>JAFAFD010000160.1 GCA_023423675.1 Pseudomonadota bacterium
CGGCCACCCTGCGTGGCCGGCCGCGTTGCCGCTGTCCTGTTTCCTGGGGAGTCACCGTGTCCTTCCACCGCCGTGCCGTTCTTCCGCTGCTGCTTGCCGCCGCCACCGTCCTGTCCTCGCCGCTGCCGGCGCAGGCCCAGAGTACGTACTTCTTCCCGCAGGCCACCGACGCTGCCGCGTTCGATGCCGCCATTCCCAGCCCCGAGCAGTTCCTTGGCTACCCGATCGGCAGCCGCTACACCCGCCATGACCAGCTGGTGGCCTATTTCCAGGAACTGGCGAAGCACTCGGACAAGATCCGCGTGCAGGAGATCGGCCGCAGCTACGAAGGCCGCCCGCTGCTGATCGCCACCGTCACCGCCGCCGACAACCAGGCGCGCATCGAACAGATCCGCCAGCAGCACGCCACCCTGGTCGACCCGGCGCAACCGCGCAGCGCCGCCGGTGACAGCCCCGTCGTGGTCTGGCTGGGCTACAGCGTGCATGGCAACGAAACCTCCAGCGGCGAAGCGGCGATGCTGACCGCCTACTACCTGGTGGCCAACCGCAGTGCCGAAACCCAGCAGTGGCTGCAGCAGTCGGTGGTGCTGTTCGACCCGGCGCAGAATCCCGACGGCCGCGACCGTGCCGCGAACTGGCACAACGCGTGGGCTTCGGACCCGGCCTCGTCCGATCCGGCTGAAAAGGAACATGTCGAACCGTTCCCGCAGGGCCGCACCAACCACTACTTCACCGATCTCAACCGCGACTGGCTGGCCCTGACCCAGCAGGACTCGCGGCCCAAGCTGGCCGTGTTCCACCAGTGGTACCCGAACGTGCAGATCGACTTCCACGAGATGGGCAAGGACAGCACGTACTACTTCGAGCCCTCGCCGAAGAGCATGCACAGCCCGTTGATTCCGGCTGCATCGTACGAGTTCAACAAGACCCTGGCCAAGTACCACGCGCAGTCGCTGGATGCGCTGGGTTCGCTGTACTACACCGGCGAGAACTACGACAACTTCTCGCCGGTGTATGGCTCGACCTATCCGGATTTCCACGGCGCGGTCGGTGTCACCGTCGAGCAGGCCAGCTCGCGTGGGCGCGTGCAGGAATCGGTGAATGGCCTGCTGACCTTCCCCTTCACCATCCGCAACCAGGTCGCCACCGGCCTGGGCACGGTGCGCGGTGCGGTGACCGAGCGCAGTGGCCTGTTCGACCTGCAGAAGGATTTCTTCCAGAGTGCGCTGAAGCAGGCGGCACAGCAGCCGGTGAAGAGCTTCGTGTTCGGTGATGCGCACGACCCGGCACTGACCCGGCGCCTGCTGGAGCTGTTGCTGCTGCACCGCATTGAAGTGCGTGCACTGGATCGCGCGGTGACGGTCGACGGGCAGCGCTTCGATGCCGGCAGCGCGTACGTCGTGCCGGTGCAGCAGGCGCAGTTCCGCCTGGTCCATTCGATCTTCGCCGAGACGCCGTCGATCAAGGGCGACGTGTTCTACGGCAGCACCAGCTATGCGATCGCACCGGCCTACGGCGTGGCCTTCGCCGGCAGCCGCAGCCGCATCGACGGCGGTGCCCGCGTGGCGGAACTGCCGCCGGTGCAGGGTGCGGTCAACGGCGGCCAGGCCGGCTTCGCCTACGCCATCGACTGGCGCGACTACAACGCCGGCCGCGCGCTGGCCGCGCTGCAGGCCAAGGGGCTGAGCGCACGCGCCGCGTTCAAGCCGTTCAGCAGCGCCACCGCGCAGGGCCAGGTCGACTTCGCCGCGGGCAGCCTGGTCATCCCCGTGGCCGGCCAGCCGCTGCAGGGCGCGGCCCTGCTCGAGGCCGTGACCGCCGCAGCACGCGACGCGGGCGTGCAGGTGCATGCCCTGTCCAGCGGCCGCAGCAGTGAGGGCATCGATCTTGGCAGCGATGGCGTCAAGGCACTGCGCAAGCCGGCCGTGGCGCTGGTGATGGGCGAGGGCGTGGCTGCGACCGAGATTGGTTCGGCCTGGTTCCTGCTCGACCAGCAGCTGCACCTGCCGGCCAGCAAGCTGGATCCGCAGCAGCTGGGCAAGGTCGCGCTGGACCGCTACACCACCATCGTGCTGTCCGGCGGCACCTACACCGGCATCGACGCCACCGGCGTGGCCGCGCTGAAGCGCTGGGTGCAGGCCGGTGGCTCGCTGGTGACCTATGGCAGCGCGTCGAAGTGGGCGGTGGAGCAGAAGCTGGCCGAGGGCGAATCGCTGGGCAAGGACGAGGAAGCGGGGGACGCCGACCGCCGCGCGTTCGGTGACCAGCGTGACATCGCCGCGATCGAGCGGGTGAGTGGCAACATCCTCAGCGCCGATGTCGATACCACCCATCCGCTGGCGTTCGGTGTGCCACGCCGGCAGCTGGCGATCAACAAGGAAAACACGGTGACGCTGCAGCCGAGTGCGAATCCGTTCTCGACGGTGGTGCGCATCGATGCGACGCCGCGGGTGAATGGTTATCTGTCCGAGCGCAACCGTGCGCGGGTGGCGGGGAGTGCGTGGCTGCTGGTGTCGGCGCAGGGGCAGGGCAACGTGGTGTTGTTTGCCGATGATCCGGCGCATCGCAAGTACTGGCACGGTACTGATCGCCTGCTGATCAATGCGATTTTCTTCGGGAATCTGGTGAATCCGGCTAAGGCGCGGGGTTGAGGCGTTTGGCGCCTTGTTGATGCTGGAGTTGGGAGGACGGATGGGCCGCGCAGGACACGCCGCAAGTACGTCCCTGTAGCAACTGTGTTGTTGGAGGGGCTCAGGCCCTTCCAGCA
>JAFAFD010000318.1 GCA_023423675.1 Pseudomonadota bacterium
GCAGACAGCAGTCGAGCATGGCTCGACTCTACAAGGGCGGTGGAGCAGTCGAGCATGGCTCGACTCTACAAAGGCGGGGGGGACCGGTGCTTACACCGGGTAGCCGGTGGCTTCCCTGGCCTTCTTCCAGGCGCTTTCAAATTCGCGCGCGGAGATCTCATCGTCCTCGTCGAAATCGAGGAACGACACCGGCTGGTCGGCCAGCAGGAAACGGTCGTCGCTCTGGCCGTGCTCGTCGGCCCAGACCAGCTTGGTGCCGTAGATTTCCACCTGGCGCACGATCTTCTCGCCGCGGGCTTCCATCAGCACGTTGCCCTTGCCCAGGCCCGATTCGGCCCAGTGCTTGTAGTACTTCTTGGCGGTGTTGTTCTTGATGTTCTTCATTGCAGGGGTCCTGGCCGCAGCGGCGGCCGGAGAGTTCGGAATGGCGCCATTATCCGCCATTCGGGGTCAGAGCCCTTGCCTGCGGCAAGGGATCCGACCCCTGCCGGTTCAGTTCGGCAGCGGCGCGCCCTTCGGCCACAGCATCCAGAGGTTGCCCTTCTGCTTCATGTCGCCGGCCAGCTTGCCGGCGGCATCGCCGCTGCCCCAATACAGGTCGGCGCGCACTTCGCCGGCGATGGCACCACCGGTGTCCTGCGCGGCCACCGGGCGCACCACCGGGCTGCCATCCGGGCGCGTGGTGGACAGCCACAGCAGGCTGCCCAGCGGCACCACGCTGCGGTCCACCGCCACGCTGTAGCCGGCGGTCAGCGGCACGTTGAGCGAACCGCGCGGGCCTTCCGGGCTGTCGGCGCTGCGCACGAAGAACACGTAGCTGGGGTTGCTGCGCAGCAGCTCCGGCACGCGCGCCGGGTGCGCCTTCGCCCACGCGCGGATCGCGTCCATGGTCACGTCTTCCTTCTTCAGCTCGCCCTGGTCCACCAGCCAGCGGCCGATGGCGCGGTAGGGGTGGCCGTTCTGCTCGGCATAGGCCAGCCGCACCTGGCTGCCATCGGCCAGGCGCACGCGGCCCGAGCCCTGGATCTGCAGCAGCTGCAGGTCCATCGGGTCGGTCAGCCAGGCCAGCACAGGCGCTTTGGAGCCCTTGCTGGCGATGGTGCCGGCGTCGTCATAGGGCTTGAGCACCTTGCCGTCGAGGCGGCCACGCAGGCGCTTGCCCTTCAGTTCGGGGTAGAGGCTGTCCAGCTGCACCACGATCAGATCGTCAGGCGTGCCATACACCGGCACCGTGGCGGTTGCCGTGCGGGTCAGGCTGCCGGGGTAGATGGGTTCGTAGTAGCCGGTGATCAGGCCATCGGCCTGGTGGCCCCCGGCGCGCAGCGCGTACACGTCGAGATCGCGCTGCAGGAACTGGCGGATCGCCGCCGGGTCCTTGTTGGACACCGTGGCCGCGGTCGCGCAGGGCTGGGCCCAGACCGCATCGTTCTTCAGGCGGGTGCAGCTGCTGCGCCAGGCGACGAAGCCGGCCTGCAGGTCGGTATCGGAGACCGCCGGCAACGCCTTCCAGTCGACCTTGGCGTAGGTGGCGGCAGGCTTGCTCGCTGCTGCCGGAGCGTCAGGGCGCGTGCCCGGGATGGAGCAGCCAGCAAGCACGGCCAGCGCAAGAACGCTCAAGCTCGCGCGACTCAGGGGGGCGATGATGTCTTTCATGGCCCCAATGTAGAGGAAATGGCGCAGCGCCGGACCCCTCGGGTGCCTGGCACCACGCGCTTCCTTCAGCGTCCTCCGCTGCCCAGCAGGTCACTGTTGCCGGTGGCGAACACCGGCGGCGGCACGTCCAGCACGGCGTCGTTCACGGTGCGACCGGCGAGGAAATCGACGATGTTGCGCGCAATGGCAGGATTGCCCGTCCACAGCTCATGGTGATGGCTGGCATTGCGTACCAGCAGCGAACGGCCGTTGCTGAAACCTGGGCGCAGCGCGTCGGCATTGGCAGGCGGCGTGCGCCCATCCAGTGAGCCACTGATGAACAACACCGGCACGTCGCTGCGCAGCGGACCGCGGAAGGCGTCGCCCAGATCGGCCAGGCCCAGGCCGTTGCCAATGGCGGGGAACGGGAAGTTCAGGGCATCACCGAACAGGCTTTCACGTGATTGCGCCGCTACCCGGGCCAAGCGCTGCGGGCTCTGCCCGGAGGCCACATCCATCGCCAGCCCCATGGCCGGGAACTGCGCGAACTGTGCGCGCACGATCAGCACCAGGTCGGCCAGCGGGTCATAGTTGCCGCGCTCGGCCTCGCGCAGGACCAGCGGCAGCCATTGCTGGGTATGTCGCTGGCCAAGCACATTGGCAATCAGGATCTGCGCATCGAATTCACCGATGGTCACCTGGCGACCGTCATGCATGCGGCTGCGACCCTGTCGTGGCTGCTCACGCAATGCCTGCAGCACACGCTTGGCCGATCCGGCCAGATCGTCGAAGCCATCCTTGCGTGCCAGCGGCGCCAGTTCCTGCAGCAGAGCATCGCTGCTGAGCGGCAGCTTCAGGGTGTCATCGGGGCCTTCGGTGCCCATCAGCACCACGCGCTGCAGGCCTTCGCCGTGCAGGCGCAGCGTGGCCAGGGCCAGATGGGTGCCGTAGCTCATGCCCCACAGGCTGATCTTCGGCACATTCAACGCGCGCCGCAGGTCGTCCAGGTCGCCAGCGCTCTCGGCCGTGGTGTAAGCGCCCAGATCGACACCGGCCCGACGCCAGAACGCCACGCACTTGCCAGCCGTTGCCTGCACTGCGGCCAGGGCCGTATCGCGCTGTAGAGGCTGAGCGTCGTCGAAACGTGTTTCATGCGGGCATTCCGGTGGGGGCTCGGACAGGCCGGCACCGCGCTGGTCGAGCAGCAGCACGTCGGCCTCGCGGCGGACCTGGTCGAACACCGGCCAGCGCGGGCCGCGTGCGGTGTCGATGCCCGAGCCGCCCGGGCCGCCCGCCAGGTACACCACGGGTGCAGCTCGGCCATCGCCGGCGGTTGCACGCAGGCGCACCACCTTGAGGTGCAGGCGCGGTCCCTCCGGCTCGCTATGCCGGCGCGGCACGTCCAGCACCGCGATCTCGGCCGGGATGGCGCCATGCGCTTTGGTCTGCAGCGTGTAGGGTTCGAAGGCGAGTGCCGCCGGGCGAGCCTGTGCGGGAATGGCCGTAGTGACTGCCAGGCAGAGCGCGGCCAGCATGGCGGCCACGGCAGAGCGACGAGACAGAACACGGTGGGAAAGCATCCGGGCGCTGCGGGTCATGATCGGCTCCAGGGAAAGGTCGTACGCGGCCAGCATCTGCTGCATCGCGGGGTGGTAGAGGCGCCCGCCTGCTGAACGTCTCCGGCGGGCGGTCCAATGGCTCCACGCAACCGATAGGATGGCCACCATGCAGATCACACGAACCCTGGCTGTCCTTGCTGTCCTGCTTGCAGCCGTGGCGGCGTGGCTGATCGTCTC
>JAFAFD010000322.1 GCA_023423675.1 Pseudomonadota bacterium
CCCCCCCCCCCCCCCCCCCCCCCCACTCTACGGCCTGGAACCCCGCAACCGCAGGGCGACGATCACCACCACGGCAATTCCCCAGCACACGTAAATGGACGTATCCCACCCATCGTAGGTGCTGTGCGGGCTGGAGATGAAGGCCAGCGACGCCAGCCACGCGCAGAGCACGCCGGGCAGGCGCGCGCCACGCCAGATGCAGAACGCAGCAAACACCAGCAGCGGCCAGGTAAAGATGACGGCGGCCGTGAACGGTGCCAGCGAGACAAAGGCCACGCAGGCGGCGAAGACCACGCTGCACCAGGCAAGCACCCGCAAGGTCCGTGTTGTCATTGCAGCCTCCGGTCATCCGTTGACGGTCGTATCGATGATAGAGCAACGCTGGCGCAGCCCAGCGCAGGCCCGGCGCTACAGGGCCGTTCAGCGGGCGAATTCCTTCTCGACGTGGGCGTGGACGCTGCGGAAAGCAATGTTGGCGGCGTCGATCATCTGATCGATCTGTGCAGGTGTCAGCGCCACTGCATCCAGCGCCGTGGTGAAGCGGCGCCAGTGCGCCGCCACCCCGCCAGGGTGAGCGGCCAGGTGACTTGCTCCAAACTGATGGTCCAGCCCCAGCGCGGCGGCCATCCGGTAGAGCACGGCGGCCCCGAGACTGGACCCTTCCACCACGTACATCCAGCCCAATGCTTCCGGCAGCGATGCACCGGGCAGCCGGGCATCGGGGTCCCGCGCAGGCAGATCCACGCCCAGATCCTGCAGGTCGCGGCAGACCTGCTGCAGCCGGCGGCGCTCTGGCAGATCGGGCAGCAGAGCCATCAGCGTCGGCATGCCATAGAGCGCATCAACACTGCAATGCAAGCGGTACTGCACTTTCAGGAAACTGCCGAAGCGGGCGCGGTCAGCAAAAATACCTTCGGCCATGATGCGCTTGTCCAGCGCGTCGTGGCTGGCCCGCGTTGCGGCTTTCAGAAGGGCGCTGCGGTTGCGACCGCATGCGTCTGGGGTGTTCATCACGGGACGACGGGAGACATAGATAATGCAGCTTACCTTTCCTTTGCCAGGCTGTCGCAATGATCACCACCGAACCGAGCATGACCAACCTGTTCCTGCAGCTGGGCCTTGAAGAAAGCCCCGAGGCGATCGCCAGCTTCATCAGCAGCCACCAGCTCGACACCGGGGTGGAGGTGGCCGACGCCCCGTTCTGGAGCGATGCGCAGCGTCAGTTCCTTGCCGAATCGCTGCAGGCGGACGCTGCCTGGACGACGGTGGTGGATGAGCTGAACGAAGCGCTGCACCAGGACGCTGTTCAGGCCACCGCTGCGACCTGAAATCCCTTGGTCACAGGCACTCGGTCAGACCGTCGTAGACACTGACCGACGTGCCGGGCAACGGCACATCAATGGAATCCCGTGGAGGCACGGCTTCCAGCGCCTGCAGCAGGCTCTCCAGCGGCGTGCCTGCGGCCAGGGGGAGCGCGCCGGCATAGCTGCGCAGGTCGACATCGATACGGCCGTCGCCCAGCACCGAGCTGTTGCTGCCGGCAAAGGTCCACATGCAACCGGCCACCTGGCCACTGGCCCGCTCCACCGCGCAGCGCAGGCGCATGGCCTGCAGGTTGTAGTACTCGCCCTCGCAGAAGGTATCGCCGCAGACGTCATCGAAGCCGGCCACCAAGGCACGCTCGACGCTGCGGAAACGCTCCCAGCCACTGGCCTGGTCCGGGTAAAGGCGGGCGTCGACGTAGCGGTCAGCGGCGAGAGCGGGCAGGCTGGCCAGGCACAGCAGCAGCCCCATCATCATTCGTGGCGCGCGCATCATCCCTGCCTCCCAGCGTTGCCCTGCCCCTGCAGGCAGCCCAGC
Source organism: Pseudomonadota bacterium (assembly GCA_023423675.1). Taxonomy (GTDB): domain Bacteria; phylum Pseudomonadota; class Gammaproteobacteria; order Xanthomonadales; family Xanthomonadaceae; genus Stenotrophomonas. The sequence goes on from JAFAFD010000322.1 coordinate 1,861, forward strand.
AGGCCATCGAACAGGCCCCGCCCCAGGCCGGGGAACGGGGCCTCGACGCCATCCGGCCCCGACAGGACCGCGTGGAACTGCTCCACCGGCACGCCCGGCAGCAGGTCGACCGGGCAGACCCAGCGGCCGTTGTCCACCTGCACCTCGCCGGTGACGGGCTGCACGCGCAGCTCGCTGGCCGCCACCACCCAGGCGCAGCGGGTGACCACCGCCGCCGCCAGCTGCACGGCGCAGCGCACCTGCATGACCCGGTAATTGCTGTAGTCGCCCGCGCAGATCGTATCGGCACAGATGCGGTCGAAACCCCGCATCAGGGCCGCTTCCAGGTCGTAGAAGCGGTCCCAGTTGGCTTCACTGGTGGGGAAATCGACCAGGTCGACATGGCTGCCGGCCACCGCCGGCGGGGCGACGGACAGCAGTACGGCAAGGCCACAGCAGCGTATCCAGGTCATGGCGGTGCTCCTCGGGAATGAGGCTCCAGCCTGCGCCGCCCCACGCGCCGCCCCCATCGGGAAACCCCGCTTCAGGGCCTCCTCCGGCGTCCACTACGAAGGTCGGCCCCGACCTACCCTGCACAGCGGACGGCAAAGGCATAAAATGGTCCGCTATCCGTCTACATCCCCCACCTGGAGCACACCATGGGTCTGGAACTCGTCTCGCCCGGCAAGAACCCGCCGGAAGAAATCAACGTCATCATCGAGATCCCGAAGGACTCGGAGCCGGTGAAGTACGAAGTGGACAAGGAAACCGGCGCGATCTTCGTCGACCGCATCCTGTCGACCCCGATGCGCTACCCGTGCAACTACGGCTACGTGCCGAGCACCCTGTGTGGCGATGGCGACCCGGCCGACGTGCTGGTGGTGCTGCCGCTGCCGCTGGTCCCGGGTTCGGTCGTGCGCTGCCGTCCGGTCGGCGTGCTGAAGATGAGCGATGAGGCTGGCAGCGACGAGAAAATCCTGGCCGTGCCGGTCTCGAAGATCTTCAGCGGCTACGCCCACGTCGAAGACATCGCCCAGGTGTCCAGCCACTGGCTGGAGCGCATCGGCCACTTCTTCGAGCACTACAAGGACCTGGAAAAGGGCAAGTGGGTCAAGCTGGACGGTTGGGGTGGCGCGGCCGAGGCCAAGCAGATCCTGATCGAGGCGCACCAGCGCCACCTCGACAGCAAGGCCTGAGTCTGAACAGGATCGCTCCGGTGCCACGCGCCGGAGCGATGCTGGTCACGTTTCAACACTGCGGCCCATCACTGTTGGCGCCGTATTAGGTAAATTGCGTCACTTCACACGTCATCGACGCGCGCCGTCGAGACAGCCAGGGGAATGTGTCGTGCGTATTCTGCTAGTTGGGGATTCAGACAGCCTGCCGGCTGAGCTGAGCGAGTTCATTGCCGATCTTGGGGAAGAATGGCAGCCGCTGACCGCCTTCGATGGCCACACTGCGATGTCCGCGGTGGCAGCGCAGGGCGTGGATGCGGTGATCGTCTGCCCGCAGCTGCCCGACCTCAATGCAACCACGTTGCTCGGTCAGATCCGCACGCTGCGGCCTGAAACCATCCGTATCGCACTGGTCGATGCCCAGCATGGCAACCGGCCGCCGCCGGCGCGCCTGATCGGCGTGGCCCACCGCTTCCTGCCGCTGCCGCTGGCGCCGGAAGTGCTGCTGGAAGCGCTGACCAGCCTGGAAGAGCTGCGCGAAGTGCTCGACAGCCCGCGCCTGCGCGATGCCATCGGCCGTATCGAGAAGCTGCCCTCGCCGCCGCATCTGTACCTGAGCCTGACCCAGGCGCTGGAGCATGACGACGACAGCGACAGTGCCGACGTGGCCAAGCTGGTGGCCGCCGATCCGGCGATCGCGGCCAAGGTGCTGCAACTGTCCAATTCGGCGTTCTTCAGCCAAGGCCGCACCATTGCCGACCTGCGCACCGCGGTGACCCGCCTGGGCCTGGCCACGCTGCGCGACCTGGTGCTGGCCAGCGAAGTCTTTTCCGCGCCGACGCTATCGGCTGCAGAGCGCAATTCGCTGCAGCAGCGTGCGCTGATGGCCTCGCGCCTGGCCGCGCGCCTGCTGCCCGAATCCAGCGCGGAGCTGGGTGCGACTGCCGCCCTGCTCGCCGATATCGGCCTGCTGCTGCCGGGCGTGCGCAACGAGCGCAGTGAACCGGCGCTGGCCGACGATCCGCGCCCGGGCCATGCCGAAGCCGGTGCCTACCTGCTGGGCCTGTGGGGCCTGCCGATGCCGATCATCGAAGCGGTGGCCTTCCACCTGCAGCCGCAGCGCGCCAACACGCGCAGCTTCTGGGTGACCGGTGCGGTGCACGTGGCGCTGGCACTGGTCAACGGCGACCCGGTGGACGAGGACTACCTGCAGCGCGCCGGCGTGCTGAACAAGCTGCCGCAGTGGCGCGAACATGCCAACAGGCTGATGGGGCTGGCACCCGCCGAGGCGTAAGGCCGGCATCAAGGTGGCGCGCCCCATCGGGACGCGCCACGCGCTTACCCACGCTGCGGGCAGGCATCCAGTACGCAGTTGCGCCATTGCAGCTGGCACATCACCGCAGACCCGCCTGCCGCGAGGCATTCCTGACGTACTTCCTCGCAATAGCGGCCACCACCGCAGACGATGAGGTTCTGAGCAGAAGCCGACCCGGCCAGCGTGGCGTAGATCAGCACCGCGGCAGACAGCTTGCGCAAGAGCGTGGCTTTCATATCCATCTCCAGTCGTCCGTCATTGGACCGCACCAATGTGCTGGATGCGACAGCACCCGACCGTGATGGGAATCACCCTCTCCCGCCACTCAGATTTTCCCTACGCAAGATTCAGGGAAAGCTGCTGATGCATGCCTTGCATGCCGCACAAAGAAGAAGGGCGGACCTTGCGGTCCGCCCTCCTTTTTGTTGCGTCCAGGCTTCGATGGATCAGAAGCGCTGGGTGTACTTCAGGTAGTAGTAACGACCGATGTCGAAGCCACCGTAGTACGAGAAGCTCGAGTTCGGCTGGCTGTACATGACCGGGCCTTCGTGGTTGAACACGTTGTTGGCGCCGAGCGAGATGGTGGCATCCCACGGTGCGTTGTAGCGCAGCTGCAGATCGTGGAAGGTGTTCGAACCCACCTTGCGGCTCGGCTGTGCCAGCGTGTACGACGAGCTGAAGTCCGGCAGGTTGCACTCGCGGCCGCCGTCCAGATCGTAGGAGCACGCTTCCTTCATGCCGGAGTAGTAACGCACGCCCCAGTTCACGCCGAAGTCGCCGAAGCTCCAATCAACGTTGAGGTTCGAACGCACGCGGAAGTTGCCTTCCCAACCGGTGAACTGCTCGACCGGGGTTTCCGCTTCGTTGTCCGCCTTGTATTCCAGGTAGTCAACGTAGGTGGTCTTCCAGTCGATGACGAAGTTGCCGAACGGCAGCTCCGGCAGACGGTACTTGACGCCCAGGTCGTAGCCAGCCGTTTCCTGGTAGCCGCCGTTGACCAGGGTACGGGTCACGTCGACCACCTGGTTGGCGGTACGGCCGCTGGTGCCACGCTCGAAGCGGTTACAGGCGGCTTCGATGCCCAGGACGTAGCAGTTGTTGAGGATCGAGGTGACCGACTCAGCTGCGATGACGTTCTCGATGCGGATCTTCCACCAGTCCAGGCTGACGTCCAGGCCCTGCACGAAGTTCGGGCTGTAGACGAAGCCGGCGGTCCAGGTCTTGGAGGTTTCCGGCTTCAGTTCCGGGTTGGAACCGGATTCGAAGGCGCTGTAGGACTGGGTACCCGGGCCGGTCGAGGTCGCGCCGCCCGAGGTGATCTGGTGGAAGTTGGCCGGGACGCCAGCCGCCGCACAGGCCGCAGCCACCGACGGATTGCGTGCAGCCGAACCGAAGCTCGAATCACACGGATCGGTGTACTGGTCGAAGGTCTGCGAGACGCCGCCGTACATGTTGGAGATGTTCGGTGCGCGGAAACCGGTGGCGTAGGTGCCACGGATCAGCAGGTCGTCGGTCGGCTTCCACTTCAGGCCGAACTTCGAGTTGACCGTATCGCCGAAGGTGTTGTAGTCGGAGTAACGACCGGCAACATCCAGCGACAGTTCCTTGGCGAATGCAACGTCAGCCAGGATCGGCACGTTCATTTCCAGGTAGAACTCGTCGAGCTCGTAGTCACCCTTGGTCGGTGCGCCGGCCAGGCTGGTGCTCAGGCCCGACTGCAGCAGTGCATCCGGGTTGTACTCGCCGCTTTCTTCGCGGTGCTCGTAACCCGCTGCGAAGGCCAGGTCACCGGCCGGCAGGGTAGCGATGCTGCCCGCCAGGTTGGCGCTGTAGACCTTGGTGGTGTTGGTGTAGGTGTCGTGGCTCGGCAGGAACAGGTACGACTGCAGTGCCGGGTCAGCCAGCGAACCGGCTTCGGTCGAACCGTACGGCGCAAGCGGGTTCCACGGGGTGCAACCGGCGATCACGTTGCCTTCGGTACCGCAGCGGGCAACACCGCCAGCATCGACGAACGACGGGCCGACCGCGTTCTGCACGTTCGGGATGAACAGGTCGCCGGTGCCGGTCTTGACGCCCTTGTTCTGGTTGTAGACGTAGCCCACATCCCAGTCGAAGTAGCGGTCAGCGAACTGGAAGGAACCTTCCAGGCCGGCGCTGAAGCGGAAGGTTTCCTGCTCGGACTCGGTCTGGCGCGGCACTTCCGAGCCACGACGGATGAAGTTCGCATCCTCGCCCAGCGGGTTGTAGATGCTCTGACCCGACAGCGCGGTGCCATAGACTTCCGACTGGTACGGATAGCCGGCGATCTGCGAGGTCGCCGTACGCTTGGTGTACAGGACGCTGGCGGTGCCGCGGATGTTGTCGCTGAAGTCGTAGTTGCCGTTGGCAAAGACCGAACGACGCTTCAGCTTGTTCTGCAGCCACATTTCCTGGCTGGCATTGGTGTAGTCAGCCGTGCTGAAGTCGTGGAAGTCCGACAGCGAGGTACCGGCGGCGCCCGGGTTGCGGACGTACCAGTTGTCGTCGCCGTCGATCAGCACGCCCTGGTTGGAGGCTGCCGACCAGCCATTGGCATCGTCTGCAGTCGGGGTCGGGTGGAAGCGGCCGTTCGGATAGCGGCTGAACGCGCGATCCTTGGCCTTCACTTCGTCCTGCTCGCTGTACTCGGCACCCAGCGTGATCGAACCACGCTCGCCGGTCTGGCCATAGACGAAGTTGTAGGTCTGCTGCTCGCCGTCACCCTGGCCGTACTGGCCGGTGTACATGCTTGCTTCCAGACCATCGAAGTTCTTGCGGGTGATGATGTTGATCACACCGGCGATGGCGTCGGAGCCGTAGATGGCCGAAGCACCATCGGTCAGCACTTCAATGCGCTCGACGACCGAGGTCGGGATGGAGGCCAGGTCGGTATAGCCACCGGTGCTGGTGCCCATGCGCTTGCCGTCCAGCAGCACCAGGGTGCGCTCCGGACCGAGGTTGCGCAGATCGACGAACTGACCGCCGACTTCTTCGCCCGAAGACAGCGCATCGCTGCGGCTGATCGCCGGCGAGCCGGTAGCAGCCAGGTTCTGCACGATGTCAGCAACGCTGGTGAAGCCCTGCTTTTCGATGTCTGCGCGCTGCAGTGCGATGACCGGCTGCGCGGTTTCCATGTTGGCGCTGCGGATGCGCGAACCGGTGACCGAAATACGATCAAGGTCAGTGGTGCCGGAAGCGGCTTCCTGGGCGGAAGCAAACGCAGGCGTCAGCGCCAGCGCAATGCCGGCCGGCAGGAGGCCGAGCCGCACTGCGGGATTACGGAAGTTCATCAATCTCTCCAAGGTACGTGTTAGCAGCGTGTTAAAACACCCCAGCACGTTACGATTGCGTTGCAGCGCTG